>JANJUA010000230.1 GCA_024710825.1 Solirubrobacteraceae bacterium | reverse complement strand
CCCGGCGGCGGGCTGCGCCCGCGCCACCCGCCGCAGCGGGCGCGGCTGCACGGCGAGCAGCGGCGCGCTCGCCGCGCACGGGTTGCCCACGGGCCGGTCGGCCACGAACGCCAGCAGCGCCTCCCGGCCGCACTCCACGTCGGTGCGCAGCACGCCGTGCGCGCGGTTGGGCACCTCCATGACCTGCGCGTCGGGGTAGGCCCGCGCGACCGCCGCGGCGTCCGCGGGCGACGTGCGCAGGTCGCCGAGCCCGGACAGCACGAGCGTCGGCACCGCCGGCGGCGGCCGGTCGGTGACGGCCCGCGCGAGGCTGGTGGCCGGCCAGCCGAGGCACACCGGGGCTATCGAGGCCTCCTCCAGCACCGAGCGGGGGAACGGGGCGGCGGCCGAGGCCGGGAGGCGGGAGTAGGCGCGCTCGAGGGCCCGGACGCGCTCGCGCGGCGTGGCGCTCCGGCGCCAGGGCAGGCGCATGTCCGTGCAGCTCGTGGGGACGTAGATCGACGGGTTCAGGAAACGCGGCGGATGGTCCTCGGCGCCCAGCACGAGCATCCGCGCCAGCGGCGCGCCGTCGCCGGCCAGCGCCGCGTGCAGCGCGCCCGGGTACAGCGCGCGGAGCGCCACGTTCTCGTCGCCGTTCATCAGCACCTCGAACACGTCCTCGCCTCCGAGGCGGACGCGCCGCGGTCGCTCGCCCGGCTCGCGGAGGACCGCTCGCAGCGGCCGCCGCTGGAGGCGGTGGGCCAGCCGGCGCGTGTCGGCGACGACGTCGCGCGTCGCGTGCGCGCACGCCCCGTCCGCGCAGAGCCGGCGCAGCATCGGAGCGATCGCGGCGAACGTCTCGAGCTGCAGCGCGTCGATGCCCGTCGGGGGCACCGGGGAGTCCAGCACGATCCGCTCGGTGCGCTCTGGATGCGTGCGGGCGTACTCCTGGGCGACGAACGTGCCGTAGGAGGTGCCGTAGACGAACACCTTCGGCGCGCCGAGCGCCGCGCGCACGGCGTCCAGGTCGGCGACGCTGTCGGCGGTCGTGTAGAAGCGGCCCGCCCGGCCGAGCTGGCGCGCGCAGCGGGCGGCGTGCGGAGAGCAGCGCAGGTACGGGCGCGAGGCGCCGATGCCGCGCGGGTCGACGAGCACGAGCTGGTAGGCGTCGCGCAACGGCTCGAACAGGCGGGCGGACTGCTGCGAGCGGGCGGTCGCGGACCCGCCCGGGCCGCCCTCGACGTTCATCAGCACCGCCTCGGGCTGACTCGGCTGGATGAGCCGCTGGACGCGCAGGCGGATCGTCCCGGGCACCTCGCCCGAGCGGTCCAGCGGCACCTTCAGCGTCGCGCACTCGAAGCCCGCCTGCCCGCGCTCGGCGCAGGGCGAGAAGGCCAGCTCGGCACGAGCGGTCGCGGTGAGGAGCAGGCCGGCGAGCAGCGCGGCGACGAGCGTGGAGATCAGTCGAGGCATTGCCGCCGGCACCGTAGCGGTCAGCGGGGAGCGGAGCTCTGCGCCCGCAGGCAGAGGACCCCGAGGCGGGCGTCGCCCGCCGTGCCGCTCGCCGGCGACTGGACGCGGAAGGAGATGCGGTCGCGGCTCGGAAGCTGGCCGAGATACCAGGAGCCGCTGAGCCGGAAGCCGCCGAGGACGGCGGACTCGCCCTCGCGGCAGCGGACGGCGAACGTCTCGACGTGGCCGTCCGAGACGTCGGTCCTGCCGTCGCGGAACACCGTGCGCAGGGCGTGGCGGTGGCCGCCGCGCCCGGTCGTCTCGCGGCGCAGGCAGCGGGCCGACGCGGTGGCGCTCGTCGGCTCGAGCACGGTGAGGCTCAGCCGCGACGACCGGCCGCGCTCCCCCGGGAACGAGGCGGTCAGGCGTCCCACGCCCAGCCCGGTGATCCGGAAGCCGGGCGCCACCGCGAGGGTGCCGTCGGGGCAGCGCACCGCGGGCAGCTCCGTCAGACCCACCGCGAGCGTCGCGGCGACCTGGCGACGCGCGCCGACCCTCAGGCGGTGCGGGCCGACGTCGCGCCGCAGGCAGCTGACGGTCAGGCGCAGCTTCGCCTCGCCGCCGGCGTTGTTGCGCAGCGAGAAGCGGTAGCCGCCGCGGGAGAACGCGTCGGCCTCGAGCACGTCGAGGCCGCTGACCAGGTTGAAGCGGCCCAGGTGGGACTCGACGTCGTCGACGTGCCACGTTCCGTCCGTGGCGATGTCCCGGTGGCGGCAGGCGAGCGTGTACTCGCCGGAGGCGCCGCCGGGCAGCGTGAGCCGCTGGTCGACGCGGTAGGTGCGCAGCTCGTGCGCGCCCGCGGCAGCCGGCAGCGCCAGCACCGCCGTCAACGCCAGGATCCCCGCCAGGGAGCGCATGATGAGGCGACCGTAGCTGGCCGGGCGGCGAACCGTCACCGCTTGGACGTCTGGCCGAGGCGGCGTGGCGCCGCCTCGGCCGATCCACCGAGAACCGGCAGGTCGTCAGCCGCCGAGGATCTCGACGGCGATGTCCGCCACCTGCGTCGGCGTGCGGCCCACGCGGACGCCCTTCGCCTCGAGCGCCTCCGCCTTCGCGACGGCGGTGCCCTGCGAGCCGGACACGATCGCGCCGGCGTGGCCCATCGTCTTGCCGGGGGGCGCGGTGAAGCCGGCGATGTAGCCGACGACCGGCTTGGAGACGTTCGCGGCGATGTACTCCGCGGCCTCCTCCTCGGCCGAGCCACCGATCTCGCCGCTCATCACGATGAGCTCGGTCTGCGGGTCCGCCTCGAACTCGGCGATGACGTCGATGAAGCTCGACCCCGGGACCGGATCGCCGCCGATGCCGACGATCGACGAGTTGCCGAACCCGCGCTGGGCCAGCTCGTTGCCGATCTGGTAGGTCAGCGTGCCGGAGCGCGAGACGACGCCGACGTTGCCCTCCTTGAAGAAGGACGCGGGGATGATCCCCACGTTCGCCTTGCCCGGCGACAGGATGCCCGGGCAGTTCGGCCCGACGAGACGGACGTCGCCCGAGCGCTGGAGGTGGGTGTAGACGCGCAGCTCGTCGTGGGCGGGGATGCCCTCGGTGATGCAGACGACGAGCGAGATGCCGGCGTCGGCCGCCTCGAGGATCGAGTCGGCGGCGAAGCGGGGCGGCACGAAGACCATCGCGGTGTTCGCCCCGGTCTCCGCCACCGCCTTGGCGAACGTGTTGAACACCGGGACGCCCTCGACGTCCTGGCCCTCCTTGCCGGGGGTGACGCCCGCCACGACCTCGGTGCCGTAGCGCCGGTTGTTCATCGCGTGGAACGTGCCCTCGCGGCCGGTGATGCCGGAGACGCAGAGGCGGGTGTCGCTGTCGACGAAGATGCTCATCGCGCGACCTCCACGACCTTGCTCGCGGCCTCGTCCATCGTGGCGACCGTGTGGACGTTCGCCAGGTTCGCCTCGGCCAGCAGGGCGCGGCCCTCCTTGTCGTTCGTCCCGTCGAGCCGGACGACGAACGGCACCGTCGGCTTGATCTGCTCGAACGCCGTGATGAGGCCGCGGGCGACCTCGTCGCAGCGGGTGATGCCGCCGAAGATGTTGAACAGCACGGCCTTGACCTTCGGATCCGAGAGGATCACCTCAACGGCGCTGGTGATCGCCTCCGCCTTCGAGCCGCCGCCCGCGTCCAGGAAGTTCGCGGGGGCGCCGCCGGCCTGGGCGACGACGTCGAGCGTGCTCATGACGAGCCCGGCGCCGTTGCCGAGGATGCCGATGTCGCCGTCGAGCTTGACGTACGTCAGCCCGCGCTCCTTGGCCATCACCTCCTGCGGGTCCTCGGCGGAGACGTTGCGCATCTCCGCGTTCTCCTCGTGGCGGAACAGAGCGTTGTCGTCGAGCGTCACCTTCGCGTCCAGCGCCGCTACCTGGCGATCGCCCGTGACGATCAGCGGGTTGACCTCGACGAGCATCGCCTCCTCCTGCTCGTAGGCCTCGTAGAGGCGGCCGAGCAGGACGGTCACGCCGCGGACCACGTCGGCGTCGACGCCGGCCTCGAAGCACAGCCTCCGGGCGTGGAAGTCCTGGAAGCCGAGCAGCGGGTCGATATGCAGCTTGGCGATCGCGGTCGGGTCCTCCTCCGCGACCGCCTCGATGTCCATGCCGCCCTTGGTGGAGAGCATGGCCAGCGTGGCCTTCGCCGAGCGGTCGAACACGAACGAGGCGTAGTACTCGGAGGCGATGTCGCTCGCCTCCTCGAGCCAGAGCTCGTGGACGGTGAGCCCTCGGATGTCCATGCCGAGGATGGCCTCGCAGTGCTCGCGCGCCTCGTCGCGATCCTGGGCGACCTTGATGCCGCCGGCCTTTCCGCGGCCGCCGATCTGCACCTGTGCCTTGACGACCACGGGGTATCCGATGCCGTCGGCCACGTCGAGCGCTTCCTCGACCGTGGCTGCGTAGCCGCCGCGGGGCACCGGGACCCCGTGGCGGGCAAAGAGTTGCTTGCCTTGATATTCGAGAAGGTCCATGGGAGGGCGCTGAGGTTAGGGGTTTGGGAGAATGCGCGGCCTCATGGCTCTCCCAAGCACTGTCACCTTCGTCACGTTCGACGTGTACGGCACCCTCATCGACTGGGAGGCCGGCGTCGCCGACGCCTTCGAGAAGGAGGCGTCCCGTGATGGGTTCACGATCGATCGCGACGAGGTCGTCAGCCTCTTCCACGAGATCTCTCGCGAGATCGAATCCGGCTCCTACGAGCTCTACGCCGAGGTGCTGCGTCGCACGGCGGTCGAGATAGCGAAGCGGATCGGCTGGGAGCTCGAGCCCTCGCGCTCGGGCTTCCTCCCGGACAGCGTCCAGCGCTGGCGCCCGTTCAAGGAGACCAGCGCGCAGCTGGCGAAGTTCAAGAAGGCCTACGACGTGGGCCTGCTCTCGAACGTCGACGACAAGCTCCTCGGCCAGACGCGCCGGCACATCCCGCTGGACTTCGACCTCGTGGTCACGGCCCAGCAGGTGCGCTCCTACAAGCCGGACCCGGCGCACTTCAAGGAGTGCGCGCGGCGCGTCGGCGGCAAGAAGGGCTGGGTGCACGTCGCCTCGTCGCTCTACCACGACGTCGAGCCGTGCCTGAAGGAGAAGATCCCGGTGATCTGGGTCAACCGGCGCAAGGAGACGATCGACGCGGGGGCCAAGAAGCCGACGGCCGAGGTCAAGAGCCTGGCCGAGGCCTTCAAGCTTCTCCAGGGCTAGCGCGGATGCGCGTCCGGGCGCTCCACGCGGACGTCCTCGTCGCCACGAGCCGGATCTGGCAGACGACGTGCACGATCGTGCGCGGCGGCGACGAGGGGTTCGTCGTCGACTCGCCGGTGCTGCCCGACGAGCTGGACGTGCTGCCCGCGATCGTCGAGCAGTCCGGCTTCCCCTTCAGCGGGCTGCTCGCCACGCACGCCGACTGGGACCACCTGCTCGCGCGCGCGGCGTTCACCGGCGCGGCGCTGGGCTGCGCGGAGACGACGGCGGCGCGGCTCACCGGCGCGCCGGGCGCCCCGCAGCGAGAGCTGCGCGCCTTCGACGAGGAGCACTACGTCGAGCGCTCGGCGCCGCTGGCGCTCGGGCAGGTCGAGGCGCTGCCGGTCCCCGGGAAGCTCGAGCTGGGCGACCGCGAGCTCGAGCTGCACCCAGCGGACGGGCACACCGAGGACGGGATGGCGATCTGGATCCCATGGGCCCGCGTGCTGGTCTGCGGCGACTACCTCTCGCCGGTGGAGATCCCGATGATCTCCGAGGGCGGGTCGCGCGACGCGTACCTGGCGACGCTCGCCCGTCTCGAGCCGCTCGTCGCGGAGGCGGAATGGGTGGTGCCCGGCCACGGCGACGTGCTCGACGCCGCTCGCGCGCTCGCGGTGCTGCGCGAGGACCGCGCCTACCTGGAGGCGCTGCCGGACGGCGCGAAGCTGCCGCTCGCGCGCCGCAGCTCGGTGCAGCGGGCGATCCACGACGACAACGTCCGGCGCGTGCGGTGAGCGCCGCGCTGCACCACGTCGCGCTGGAGACGCCGCGGGCGCGGGTGGATGACTGCGTCGCGTTCTTCGGGCTGTTGGGCTTCGCGCCGGTGGAGGTCCCGGACACCCTGCGCGGGGAGTCCGTCTGGGTGGAGCGCGGCGGCCAGCAGATCCACCTGCTGCTCGCCGACGACGCCGCCGTCCCGCCGCGGGCGCACGTGGCGGTGGTGTGCCCGGACTACGAGGCGACGCTCGAGCGGCTGCGCGCGGCGGGCTTCGAGCCCGCGATTCGGCGCGAGCACTGGGGCTCGCCGCGCTGCTTCGTCGACGACCCGGCCGGCCACCGGGTCGAGGTCATGAGCTTCCCGCCGCCCCGCGCGGCGTGACCCGCCAGTCGACGGCGAGCTGGGCGACGAGCCGGTCCGCGCGGTCGCGCAGCTCGACGTGCGCGGGAAAGCCGACCGCGCCCTCGTCGCGCAGGCGCGCCACGAGCCCCTCGGCGTTCTCCGTGACGCTCGCCGTCGCGACGATCTCGCCGCGGGCGACATGGTGGTACTCGATGCTCGCGCGGGTGGCGAGCGGCTGGATGTCGGCGATCGTCTCGGCGAACGCGCCGACGCACGCGGCGCCGGCGGCGACCTGGCCGGCGGCGAACAGCGCCGCCGCGTGCTGCGTGCGCGTGTAGTTGCGCAGCCGTCCGTCGTCGGGCAGCACCACGACGCCGTGCCCGGGGCCGACCTCCGCGATCCGCAGGCCGAGGTGGGCGCTGAACGGCACCGCGCGCTCGAGTCCCCCGCGGATGGCCTCGAAGTCCATCGATCGAGACGCTACCCGACCGCCGAACGGCGCGTCGGCGCGCGGCAGGCTCGACACCTCGCGCACATCTCCCGTCATGTTCGCGCAAGCGCCGGCCGATAGGGATGCCATGCCAGTTTCCCCACGCATCGTGCTGACGCTCATCGCCATGACGGCCCTCTGTCTCGGCCTCGCCGTCCCGGCCAACGCCGCCGCCCCTCGCCAGTCGGACGGCCCGGGGGCCGAGCAGGTCCGGGCGAAGTACCGCGTCTGCGTGCATCGCAAGACGAAGAAGGCGCGCGTCGTACACAGGGTCAAGCGCTGCCGCAAGGCCGAGATCAGGATGACCTTCCGCCGCTTCGCCAACAACACGGCCGCCTCCTCGGTGGAGACGATCGCGGGCGCGACCGGCCCGCAGGGCGAGCAGGGCCCGGCCGGCGCCCAGGGCGCGCCCGGCGCGCAGGGCGTCCCCGGCGCGAAGGGCGACAAGGGCGACACGGGAGTCCCCGGCCCCGTCGGTCCCGCGGGTCCGAGCGACATCTACACGACCACGCCGGGCGGCGACTCGACCGTCGTGCAGGGGATCTTCGGCGACCGCGCCACGCTGATCCTGCCGGCGGGCTCGTACCTGCTGATGGGGCAGGCCCGCGTGATCTCGCCGCTGGCGATCGGGTTCTACAGCGTCGACTGCCGCCTGCGCCACACGGCGACGGACCTCGCGACCGCCTCGGTCGCAGACCAGGTCCACGACGCCGACGCGGACACCGTCCCCGACGGGATCCAGGAGGACAACCTGTTCCTCAGCGCGCCGCTGACGCTAGGCGCTCCCGCGGTGGTCACGCTTCGCTGCCAGGGCGGGATCCTGCCCGCGCCGGCGATCGTGCGCGGTGCGCAGCTGACGGCCATCAAGACCGGCAACCTCGTCCAGCAGTGACGGCCCCGGTCCTCCGCGTCCGCCGAGCGGGCGCGGGGGACCACGCCGCTACTGCGCGTCCTTGATGACCGCCAGGGTGGCGCCGCTCGTCACGGCGTCGCCCACCTTGATCGGCAGCTCGGCGACCACGCCTCCCTTGTGGGCCGTGATCTCGTTCTCCATCTTCATCGCCTCGATGATCGCGACGAGCGCGCCCTCCTCGACCGTCTGGCCGGCCTCGACCAGGACCTTGAAGACGTTGCCCTGCATCGGCGAGGCGAGGGTGTCGCCGCCTCCGCCGCCGCCCGAGCGGGTGCGCTCGGAGCGCTTCGGCTTGGCCGCCGCGGCGACCGCGCCGTTGGAGGCGCCTCCGCCGGCGAACGGCGGGCCGATGACCTTGACGTCGAAGCGCTTGCCCGACACCTCGACGGTGTAGGCCTGCTCGACCTTCGCCTCCTCGGCGTCGTCGCCCGCGGGCTCGGACTTCTCGAAGGCGAGGGCCTTGAGCCACTTGCGGTCCTCGACGAGGTCGCGGCAGGTCTCCGCGTTGGCCCACTGCTCGGAGCCCATGATCGCCGTGTGGAACGGGATCAGCGTCTTGAGGCCCTCGATCTCGTACTCGCTCAGCGCGCGCAGCATCCGTCGCGTCGCCTGCTCGCGATCGGCGTCCCAGACGATCAGCTTGGCGACCATCGGGTCGTACATGGGCGAGACCACGCCGCCCTCGCCGACGCCCGAGTCCACCCGCACGCCCGGCCCGCTCGGCTCCCGGTAGGCGCCGATCGACCCCGGCGCGGGCGCGAAGTTCTTGCTCGCGTCCTCCGCGTTGATGCGGCACTCGATCGCGTGGCCGCGCAGGACGACGTCGTCCTGGCTCACCGACAGCGGCTCGCCGGCGGCGGCGCGGATGCCCTCCTTGACGATGTCGATGCCCGTCACCATCTCGGTCACGCAGTGCTCGACCTGCACGCGCGTGTTCATCTCCAGGAAGAAGTACTCGCCGTCCTGGTAGAGGCCCTCGATCGTGCCGGCGCCGCGGTAGTCGACCGCGCGCGCCGCGTCGGTGGCGATCTTGCCGATCCGCGCGCGCATCTCGTCGTCGACGACCGGCGCGGGCGCCTCCTCGATGAGCTTCTGGTGGCGGCGCTGGATGGAGCAGTCGCGCTCGCCGAGGTGGATGACGTTGCCGTGGGCATCGGCGAGCACCTGCACCTCGACGTGGCGCGGGTCGGGGAGGTAGCGCTCGACGTAGACGGTGGCGTCGGAGAAGAACTTCTCCCCTTCGCGGGCCGCGCCCTCGAACGCCTTCTCCAGATCGTCCTCGGTGAGCGCCACGCGGAAGCCCTTGCCCCCGCCGCCGCCCGCGGCCTTGATCGCCACGGGATAGCCGATCGAGTCGGCGATCAGCGCGCGCGCCGCCTCGACGTCGGCGACCGGCTCGGTTGTGCCCGGCACGATCGGCACGCCTGCGTCGCGCATGATCTCGCGCGCCCGCGTCTTGGAGCCCATCGCCTCGATCGCGCGGGCCGGCGGCCCGAGGAACGTGACCCCCGCCGCCTCGCAGGCGGCGGCGAACGGCGCGTTCTCGGCCAGGAACCCGTAACCGGGATGCACCGCCTGCGCGCCCGACTCGCGGATGACCTCCATCAGCTTGTCGACGTTGAGGTAGCTCTCGGCGGCCGTAGGGCCTCCGAGCAGGTACGCCTCGTCGGCGCGACGTACGTGCAGCGCGTCCCGATCGATCTCGGAGTAGACCGCCACGGACGCGATGCCGAGCTCTTCCAGGGCGCGGATCACGCGGACGGCGATCTCTCCACGATTGGCGACGAGGACCTTGTCGAACATGGCGGCGATGGTAT
>JANJUA010000216.1 GCA_024710825.1 Solirubrobacteraceae bacterium | reverse complement strand
CAGCGCGTACGTGCCGACGAGGATGCGGCGCTTGACCTCGTCGCCGAAGCCGTCGTGGCGCGTGTGCGTGTACATCGCGACCAGGCCCTCGTCGGCGTCGCGGCGCAGGCCGTAGCGGACGCCGTCGAAGCGGGCGAGGTTCGAGGAGGCCTCCGCCGGGGCGATGACGTAGTACGCCGACAGTCCGTGCTCGGCGTGCGGCAGCGCGATGTCGACGACCTCGGCGCCCAGCTCGGCGGCGCGCCCCAGCGCGGCGTCGAACGCGGCGCTCACCCCCGGCTCGATGCCCTCGGCTGCGAGCAGGTCGCGGGGCACGCCGACGCGGACGCCGTCGAGACGCTCGGCGCTGGGCAGGGCGATCTTCTCGGGATGCTCCAGGGAGGTCGAGTCGCGCGGATCGCGGCCGACCATGTGGGCGTAGAGCAGGGCGGTGTCGGTCACGTCGCGCGCGAACGGGCCGGCCTGGTCGAGCGAGGAGGCGAAGGCGATCATGCCGTAGCGCGACACGCTGCCGTAGGTCGGCTTGAGGCCGACGATCCCGCACAGCGCGGCGGGCTGGCGGACGGAGCCGCCGGTGTCGGTGCCGAGCGCCCACGGCGCGAGGCGGGCGGCGACCGCCGCGGCGCTGCCGCCCGAGCTGCCGCCGGGCACGCGCTCGCGGTCCCACGGGTTGCGGACCGGGCCGTAGGCGGAGTTCTCGTTGGACGAGCCCATCGCGAACTCGTCCTGGTTGGTCTTGCCGAGCAGCGGCGCGCCGGCCGCGGCGAGGCGCTCGACGACCGTCGCCGTGTACGGCGGCCGGTAGCCCTCGAGGATCCTCGAGCCCGACTGGCTCGGGATGCCCTCGGTGCAGAAGAGGTCCTTGACGGCGAGCGGGACGCCGCCGAGCGGGGCGCCGCCGCCGTCGGCCGCGGGCGCCGCGTCGGCGACCCACGTGAAGGCGTTGAGGTCGTCGGCGGCGGCGCGCTCGCGGTAGGCCTCGAACGCCTCGGCGGCGGTCACCTCCCGGCGGGCGATCGCCTCCGAGAGCTGCTTGGCGGTCAGCTCGAGCATCAGGCCTGGGGGCTCGGGACGAGGAAGCCGTCCTCGCTGCGGTCGGGCGCGCCGGCGAGCGCGATCTCGCGGTCCAGCGACGGCCGCGGCTCGTCGGCGCGCAGCGCGTTGGCGACCTCGACGACGTGGGTGGTCGGCTCGACGCCCTCGAGGTCCAGCTCCGAGATCCGCTCGACGTGGTCGAGGATCTTCGACAGCTCGCCGCTCATGCGCTCGACCTCGTCGTCGGTGAGCCGCAGGCGCGCCAGCCGCGCGACGTGGAGAACCTGCTCACGATCGATCATGCGCCGTCAGAGGGTAGTCATGGGCGCACGTGCGCCTTCATCGCCGCCCACGACCCGGCGGCGACCCCGAGGACGGCCGCGAGCCCGACCCACGCGCCCCAGCCCGGCTCGTCGCGCAGCAGCAGCTCGAGCAGCAGGACGACGAGCGTCACGGCGCTGAAGGCGAAGGCGAACACCTCCGCCGCGACGGGGTAGGCCTGCGAGCGCTGGAAGGCGGTCGTCAGCAGCAGCACGATCCCGAGCAGCGCCACGATCACGAGCAGCACGAGCACGACGGTGAAGGCCGAGAAGGCCGAGTCGCCGCCGAACCACGGCGCGAAGAGGGCGGCGACGAGCAGGGCGCCCGCGAGGCCGGCGAGGATCTCCCCGACCGTGAGCTTGCGCAGCGTCATCGGCGCGCCTCCTGGAGCCGGGCCGCCTCCACGGTGTTGCGCAGGAGGCCCGCGATCGTCATCGGACCGACGCCGCCGGGCACCGGGGTGATGGCGGCGGCGACCGCGGAGACCTCGGCGAAGGCGACGTCCCCGACCAACCCACCGGCGAGCCGGTTCATGCCCACGTCGACGACGACGGCGCCGGGCTTGACCCAGTCGGCCTTCACCATCTCGGCCCGGCCGACGGCGGCGACGAGCACATCAGCGCGGCGGCAGGTCGCCGGAAGGTCACGGGTGCGCGAATGGCAGACGGTGACGGTGGCGTTCGCGGCGAGCAGCATCTGCGCCATCGGCTTGCCGAAGAGGTTCGAGCGGCCGATGACGACGGCCTCGGCGCCCGTGAGGTCCGCCTCCGCCTCGGCGAGCAGGTCCATGACGCCGCTCGGCGTGCACGGCCGCAGCCCGGGCAGGCCGAGCGCGAGCCGCCCGGCGCTGAGCGCCGTGAGGCCGTCGACGTCCTTGTCGGCGTCGACGAGCCCCGTCAGCTCCACGCCGTCCAGGTGGGCGGGCACCGGGAGCTGGACGATCATGCCGCTCACCTCCGGGTCGCCGTTGAGGCGCTCGATCAGCGCGACGACGTCCTCGCGCGACGCGTCCGCGGGCAGGCGGTGGTCGAAGCTGGCGATGCCCGCCTCGCCGCTGGCCTTGTGCTTGCCGGCGACGTAGACCGCGGAGGCGGGGTCGTCGCCGACCATGATGGTCGCCAGGCCGGGCGGGCGGCCGTGGTCGTGCGCGAACTGCGCGGCCTGCTCGGCCACGCGCGCCCGTAGGCGGGCCGCCACCGCCTTGCCGTCGATGATCCGTGCCGACATCCCGGCGGAGGCTATTGCAGGGAGGCGCAGGGAAGCCGCCTCGCGCGGCGAAGCCCGCGGGATGGTGCGCAGGGGTGCGATCGCCCTGCTCGTGCTGCTCGCGCTGGGAGCGGCGTCGACGCCGGCCGCGGGAGCGCGCGCGGGCGACGTCGCGGCGCTCCAGGTCGCGCTGTCGGCGCTGCGGCTCTACGCGGGCGACGTCGACGGGATCCGGGGGCCCGCGACCGCCGCGGCGGTACGGGCGTTCCAGCGCCGCGCCGGGCTCGTCGTGGACGGGATCGCCGGGCCGCGCACCCGGGCGGCGCTGGGCCGGCGGGGCCGGCCCCCCTACGGCTCGCGCCCGCTGCGCCTGGGCGCCGTGGGCTGGGACGTCGCGGCGCTG
>JANJUA010000169.1 GCA_024710825.1 Solirubrobacteraceae bacterium | reverse complement strand
ACGGCGCCCTCGACCAGGGCGTCCCGGTGGCCAACGCCCGACGCCTCGCCCGGCGGATCCCCGGCGCGAAGCTGTCGATCTACGAGGCATCCGCACACGGCATGATGTTCCAGGAGGCGGAGCGCTTCGCGGCCGAGGTCGCTCGCTTCGCCGGGCGGCGCTGACGGCGGAGCCGCATGCCGCCCGCAGCCCGCCGACCCTGACGCAGCGCCCGGCCGACGTCGTCTACGCGGGCTGGTTGAGCTCGACGAGGAGCGTTCTGAGCTGCGCGAAGCGGTCCTGCCCGAGCTGCGCCTCCCACTCGCGCTCGACGCTTCGGACGGCGTCGCGGATCGTGTGGGCAGCCCGCTCGCCGCGGTCGGTGAGGGCGATGCGCTTCGATCGACGGTCGCCGGCGTCAGGCCGCCGCTCGAGGTAGCCGAGCCGTTCGAGCTGGCCGAGCAGGTAGTTGGCCGCCTGCTTGCTCATGCCTCGTTGGGCGGCGAGCTCGGAGGGGCGGGCGCCTTGCGGCCCGGGATAGAGGAATAGGTTCATGTGGGCCATGTCGAGGTCGTCGAACCCCTGCTCGCGCAGCCGCTCGAGCATGCGCCGGACGACCCGCTCCCACGGCATCCGCAGCAGCGCGCCGATCATCGGCGGGCCGAAGGTCGGCGGACTGGCGATCCGCCCCCGGATCGAGCCCAGCGACAGCGACGGCGTGGTGGCCATCCATGAGTTCGACGTCCCCGCCGGCGCGAGCCTCCCGGTCGCGCACAGCCACGACGCGTACGAGGAGACGATCTACGGCGTCGCGGGAACCGTCACGTTCACCGTCGCGGGCACGCCGCATCCGATCGGGCCGGGCGACGCCCTGTTCGTGCCGCGCGGCGTCGTGCACACCTTCGCCAACACGGGCGACGTCGACGCCACCGCGCTGGCGATCATCACCCCCGGCCTGCTGGGGGCCGACTACTTCCGCGAGGTCGCCGCGATCGTCGCCGCCGCCGCCGGCGGCCCGCCCGATGTCGCGGCGATCGGAGAGGTGATGCGCCGCCACGGCCTCACCCCCGCCGAAGCCGACGGCGGGCGCTGAGATGGTCTCACCTGATCGTCGGGCTCGACCGTCGCACGCTCGCCCCGTGGCACAGGAGCATCCGCGAGGACGACGTCGCGAGCGCCACGCGGGCGGCGCTCGCACGCGCCGGCGCCAACGGCGTCGATCTCGCCGTCGCCGCGGTCATAGGACCGGGCTCGAGCGTGCTCGACGATGGCTCGCGCGCGGCGGCGCGACTGGCGAGCGCGGCCTGAGAGCTCGCGAGCTCTCCAGATCAACGCACGGGCGCCCCGACGGCGGGGCGCCGGCGCGGCCGGCGCCGGCCTAGAAGCCGAGCGCGAACTTGGCGTCCTCGGACATCCGATCCGGGGACCACGGCGGTTGGAAGACCATCGACGACTCGACGGATTCCACGCCGTCGAGCTCGGAGACGAACTCGTCGATCTGCTCGACGACCTGCGGGCCGATGGGGCACCCCGGCGTCGTCAGCGTGAACGTGACGTGGACGGCGCCCCCCTCGACCTCGATCCCGTAGATGAGGCCGAGCTCGACGAAGTCGAGTCCCAGCTCCGGGTCGATGACGTTCGAGAGGGCCTCTTCGACCTCTTCGACAGTGGGCATGGGAATAAGTGTAGCCGTCGCCATCCGTAGGCTTGGAGTCCGGCCCATGATGCTCGTCGTCCTCTTCATCGTCTTCGTCGTCGTGCCGCTCCTGGAGCTGTACGTGATCATCCAGGTCGGCCAGGAGATCGGGGCGCTGCCGACCATCGCCCTGCTCGTCGCCGCCGCGATCCTCGGCTCGGCGCTGCTGCGCCTCCAGGGGCGCGCGGCGTGGCGACGCTTCAACGTCGCGGTGCGCGAGGGGCGGGTGCCGACCAACGAGGTGCTCGACGGCGTGCTGGTCGTGCTGGGCGGCGCGTTCCTGCTGGCCCCGGGGTTCCTGAGCGACGTCGTCGGCATCCTCTTCCTGCTGCCCCCCACCCGGGCGATCGTGCGGCGCCTCGCGCTGGCGAACGTCGCCGCGCGGATGGCGGCGTCGGCCACGAGCTGGGGCCTCGGCCGGGCGACGGGCGCCGCGCAGCGCCGGCGCGAAGGCCGGGACTACGACGTCGACGGCACCGCGAGCGAGAAGCCACAGGAGCGCCTTCAGTGACGATCACGCCCGATCTCGAAGCGCCGCGGCCGGCGGCCGGGCCCGGCTTCGCCGACGCGGTCACGTTCTCGTTCGGCGACGAGCGCACCGGCTGCTTCGGGCTGGCTCGGGTCGGCATCGCCGACGGCTCCGGCAGCGGGCTCACCCTGCTGTTCGTCGACCGCGAGACCGCGGCGGCCGCCGCGGAGGGCGGCGCCGCGCTCGAAGAGGGCGCGGGCTGGGAGGACGTGCGAGCGGGCGGGCTGTCGACGACCGTCGAGGCGCCGCTCGAGCGTTGGACGATCGCGTTCGACGGCGGCGCGGACGGCGCCTTCGCCCTGACCTTCGAGGCGATCGGCGCGCCCGCCGCCGTGTCGGGCGGCGGGATGGAGGGCTACGAGCAGCTCTGCCGCGTGCGGGGCGTGGTGCGCGCGGGCGGGCGCGAGCTGCGCATCGAGTGCCTCGGCCAGCGCGGCCACTCGTGGGGCGCGCCGGACTGGGAGCGCCTGACGCTGGCGCGTACGCTCGGCGCCTGGCTGGACCCGGCGCTGGCCGTCGTCCTGAGCGCGTTCCGCCCGGCCGGCGCCTCCGACCACGAGCACGAGCTGGTGCAGGCGACGCTGCTGGAGGGCACGCCCGCCGGCCCCGTCGCCGTCGAGGACCCGCGGCTGTCGACCGCGTACGACGAGGAGGGCCGCCAGCGGCGCGCCGGCTGGGAGCTCTGGCTCGCCGTCGACGGCGACGAGGATGCCGTCTACCCCCGCCGCGGCGCGGGCGAGGTGCTCTGCGGCACGTCGCTGGACCTCGGGCGCCTGCGCCTGGACGGCGCCTTCTTCCGGTTCCGCATGGACGGCCGGGAGGGCGTCGGGCGCTACGACGTGCTTCGGCGCGTCTGACCCAGTCCCGCGCCGGGTACGCGCCGGATCCGCGTCGCCGAGCGACGTCGACCCGACACGCGCGTGCCCGATCGACGCTCGTCGGTTGCGTCGGTCGACTTGCGTTGGCGAGCGATAACGATATATCGTTACCAGTCAGCGACAGAAGGGAGTGCCCTATGCACGCGATGCCGATGTGGCGTCAGCTGGACCCTCGCGCCGCCGGCTGGCGCGCGATGACCGGCCGGGGCGGCCACG
>JANJUA010000124.1 GCA_024710825.1 Solirubrobacteraceae bacterium | reverse complement strand
TGTAGAAGCCGCGGTCCGCGTAGAGCGGCATGCCCGCGGCGAGCAGCTCCGCGAGCCGCTCCGCGCTGCCGCCCGCCTCGGCGACGAGGTCGAGGGCGGTGCGCTCGCCGAGGAACGTCCCCAACTGGCGTAGCGCCTGCGCGAACAGCGACATCAGCTCGTGGTCGGGGCTCTGCCCGAGCGTGGCGGCGATCTCGTGCGTGGTCATCGCGCGCAGCTGCGCGTTCGTCCACGGGCCATGGGCCCGGAAGCGGTCGGCGATCCCCCAGGCGACGGTGAAGTAGCCGGAGCAGTTGGGGCGCTTGACGATCGTGGGAAACCAGCCGGAGCCGAAGTTGACCGTGTCGAGGGTGAGCAGGTAGGCCGCGACCTCGGCCTCGGTGCCCTCCAGGTAGTGGCGGGTGGGGTCGAGCTGGGGCGGCGGCGCGCCGTCGAGGCGCAGGCGCTCGAGCGCGGCCTCGTCGATGCGCACCGACGTGGCGCGAGCGGCGACCGCCGCGGCGTTGGCTCGGACCTCGTCGCACAGACGCATCGCCGGCAAGGCTACGCCGGACGCGTTCGTATCCTCAGTCGGCCGTGCCCACGCCCGCCGCAGACCACCGCCTCGAGGAGCTTCTCGCGGGCCTCAACGAGCCGCAGCGCGCGGCGGTCACCCACGGCGACGGGCCGCTGCTGATCCTCGCGGGCGCCGGCTCGGGCAAGACGCGCGTGCTGACGCACCGGCTCGCGTGGCTGGTGCACAGCGGCCGGATCCGCCACGACGAGGTGCTGGCGATCACGTTCACGAACAAGGCGGCGCAGGAGATGCGCGAGCGCGTCGAGCTGCTGCTCGGCCGCCGCACCCGCGGCATGTGGGTGATGACCTTCCACGCGGCGTGCGCGCGGATGCTGCGCTCCGAGGCGCCGCGGCTGGGCTACACCCGCTCGTTCACGATCTACGACCAGGCCGACGCGCGCCGGCTGACGAAGCGCTGCCTGGACGAGCACGGCGTCGACACCAAGCGCTTCACGCCCGCGGCGATCCACAACCAGATCTCCGACGCGAAGAACAAGCTGCGCTCCCCGGAGGACGTGCGTCGGCTCGTCGGCTCGCGCTTCGAGGAGATCGTCGGCGACGTCTACGACTCCTACGAGCGCGAGATGCTGCGGATGAACGCGATGGACTTCGACGACCTGCTGGTCCGCGCGGTCAACGTCCTCGAGCTCTTCCCCGAGGTCCGCGAGCGCTACAGCACCACCTTCCGCCACGTGCTCGTCGACGAGTACCAGGACACCAACCACGCCCAGTACAAGTGGCTCCAGCTCCTGGCCGGCGAGCACCGCAACCTCGCGGTCGTCGGCGACGACGCCCAATGCCTGGTCGAGGGCACGCGGGTCACGATGGCGGACGGCACGCTGCGGCCGATCGAGGAGATCCGGGTCGGCGACGAGGTCCTGTCGTCCTTCGGCAGCGGCGACTTCCGGCCGGCACGCGTCACGCACACGCACCGCAGCACGCGCGCCGAGGGCGTGGCGATCACGTTGCGCAGCGGCCGGCGCATCGTCTCCACCGTCGACCACACCCACTTCGCGGGCTACCGGCTGGGCACGACGCCGCAGCTGCACATGACGTACCTCATGCGCCGTCGCGACAAGGGATTCCGGGTCGGAGTCTCTCGCACCTACACCCGAGGCCAACGCAAGCCGGTCGTCGGCGTCGCGTACCGCTGTCGGAGCGAGATGGCGGACGGTGCTTGGGTCGTCTCGACCCACGAGTCGGACGCGCTGGCCCGTGTCGCGGAGGCGCAGCTCAGCCTGCGGTACGGGATTCCGACGCTCCCGTTCTACGCACGCAAGAGCCCGGTCCCCGGAAGTCTGGTCGGTGATCAGGCGCTCATCGACGAGGTCTTCGCCAGCGTCGACTCCGAAGGCGGCGGCATCGCACTGCTGGCGGACCAGGGACTCCAGGTGTTCGGCCCGCATCATGCCCCGAAGAGCTACGACGGGCGGCGACGGAACCTCACCGTGACACTCTGCGGCGATCGTCGCGGGCGCACGCCCATGCACACGGTCGCCATCGGTGGACGCGACACCGAGGGTCGGGATGCGCTCGAGGGCCTCGGCCTGACGGTCAGGCCGGCGAAGGCCGGATCCGCGAGCTGGCGCTACGAATCGGCGTTCAAGGACTTCCGCTCCGCTTGGGACGTGGCCGAGCGCATCCAGGGCGCACTCGACGTCACCGTGCGCTGCACGGCGCGACTCGGTGCGGGCAGCGGTGGCGAGAAGGACACGTTGCCCTTCACGCTCGCGTCGGCTGTCCGGCCCGGCATGGCGATGTTCACGGCCGACGGCGGATACGACGTCGTCGAGAAGGTCGAGTGCGTCGAGCTCGACCGTCCGGTGTTCGACCTCAACGTCGAGCACACCCACAACTTCGTCGCCGAGGGAGTCGTCACGCACAACTCGGTCTACAGCTTCCGCGGCGCGGACATCCGCAACATCCTCGACTTCCAGGACGACTTCCCGGACGCGGAGGTGGTCAAGCTCGAGCAGAACTACCGCTCCACGCAGACGATCCTCGACGCCGCCAACGCCGTCATCCGCCACAACCGCGGCCAGATCGCCAAGGACCTGTGGACGGAGGTGGGGGAGGGCGACAAGATCCGCGTGCGTGAGCTCGACGACGAGCGCGCGGAGGCCCGGTTCGTCGTCGGCGACATCCAGCGGATGCTCGACGAGGGCACGAGCCGCCAGGAGATCGCGGTCTTCTACCGCACGAACGCGCAGTCGCGCGTCATCGAGGACGAGCTGGTGCGCCGCGAGATCGCCTACCAGGTCGTCGGCGGCACGAAGTTCTACGACCGTGCCGAGGTCAAGGACGCGCTCGCCTACCTGCAGGCGCTGCGCAACCCCCACGACGTCGTCGCGTTCACCCGCATCGTCAACACGCCCCGCCGCGGGATCGGGCAGACGAGCATGTCGCGCGTCACCGCGCACGCGACCGGGATGGACGAGGCGGTGTGGGACGTCGCCGCCCACCCGGCGGGCGTGCCCGGTCTCGGCGCCGCCGCGGTCAAGGCGCTCACGCGCTTCATGGACACGATGACGGGCCTGCGCGAGAAGGCCGAGCAGGGCATCCCGATCGGCGACCTGCTCGACGCGGTCCTCCACGAGACCGGCTACCTCGAGGCACTCGAGGCCGAGCGCACCTTCGAGGCGCAGGGCCGCCTGGAGAACCTCGAGGAGCTCGTCAAGGCCGGCCACGAGTTCGACGCGCGCGCCGAGGAGGGCGAGGGCACGCTCGACGTCTTCCTCCAGGAGGTCGCGCTCGTCGCCGACGCCGACACGATCTCCGACGCCGACGAGGGCCTCGTCACGCTCATGACCCTGCACAACGCCAAGGGCCTCGAGTACGAGATCGTCTTCCTCACCGGCTTCGAGGACGGCGTCTTCCCGCACGCGCGCGCGCTCGACGAAGGCTCGCTGGAGGAAGAGCGCCGCCTCTGCTACGTCGGCATCACGCGCGCCAAGCGCGAGCTGACGCTCACCTACGCGCGCCAGCGGACGGTCTTCGGCGCCACCCAGTACGGCCTGCGCAGCCGCTTCCTCGACGAGATCCCCGCCGAGCTCACCGACCGCGACACCCGCGAGGAGCTGACCAGGCCCGCCGGGCAGCCGCGCGTCTCCTGGGCCGCCTCGCGCGCCGACGCGCCGCCGCCCGACGCCGTGCAGTTCCGCCTGGGCGAGGACGTGGTGCACGCCGCGTTCGGCGACGGCGTGGTGACCGGCGTCGAGCCCGGCGGCGTGGTCGTCATCCGCTTCGCCAAGGACGGCTCCGAGCGCAAGCTCATGGCCGAGTACGCGCCGATCACCCGCCGCTGAGCGCGCCCGCCGGGTCGACGCGCGCGCCGCGGACCAGCACCTCGAAGTGCAGATGCGGACCGGTGGCGGCGCCCGTGGCGCCCACGCGGCCGACGAGACCGCCCGCGCCGACGTGGTCGCCCGGGCTCACCGCGGCCGACGACAGGTGCGCGCTGAGCGTCCGCACACCCGCGCCGTGGTCGAGCACGACCCGCAGGCCGTAGCCGTCGCCGAGATCGCCGGCGGTGTCGACCGTCCCGGCGCGCGCGGCCACCACCGGCGCCCCCGACGGCGCCGGGAAGTCGATTCCCGTGTGCCAGCGCGCGCCGCGCGGCCCGAAGCGGTCGCCGAACGGCGCTCGCACGGGCGCGCCGAGCGC
>JANJUA010000074.1 GCA_024710825.1 Solirubrobacteraceae bacterium | reverse complement strand
TCGCGCCTCGCTCGCCGCTGCTGCTGATCGAGCACTGCCCCCGCTGCTTGGCCCGAGGCCGGGTCGCCGTTCCGCTGGTCGCCGTCGAGGAGGCCGCCGTGCCCCGCGGGCCGTCGCCGGCGCGCGTGCGCCGCGAGATGTTCCGCTCGAGGCCCAGCCCGGGCCTCTGACCGAGGAGGCGCCGGCCGCCTCGCCGGGGTCGAGCGGCCACCCGACCGGATAGCCTCAGGGTGGATGCCGGCCGACACGGTGAGCACGCCTTCGCCCCAGGAGAACCCCGCGGCGATCGCCGACGGGTGGGCGGACGGCTTCACCCCGGAGACGCACGTCTACGAGCCGCACCGGGTCGGCCTGCCGCCGCTGCGCCCGTACGTCCGGGAGCTCTGGAGGCGCCGCGAGTTCGCGATCGAGCTCGCCCGCACCAAGCTCGAGGCCCAGCACTACGGCACGGTGTTCGGGCTGGTGTGGCTGATCCTCAACCCGTTGATGCTGGGCGTCGTCTACTTCATCCTGGTGTCGATCATCAGGACCGGCGACCGCCCCGAGGGCTTCTTCGCCCATCTGCTCGGCGGGATCTTCGCCTACTACCTGGTCTCGGACGCGATCCGGCCGGCGTCGCGCTCGGTCGTCTCCGGCGGGCGGCTGATCCTCAACACCGCGTTCCCGCGCGCGCTGCTGCCGCTGTCGGCGCTGCTGACCTCGATCATGCGCTTCCTGCCGATGATCCCGGTCTACGTCGCGATCCACACGGCGATCGGGCGGCCGGTCGACTGGGCGGCGCTGTGGGCGCTGCCGATCCTCGCCTCGATGCTGGTGTTCGCCGCCGGGGCGTGCATGCTCGTGGCGGCGCTCCAGGTCTACTTCCGCGACATGGCGAACTTCCTGCCCTACCTGCTGCGCGTGTGGCTCTACCTCTCGCCGATCCTCTGGTACGCGCACGAGGTGCCCAACAACCTCGACTGGCTGCTGTACGTCAACCCGCTCGCGCCGATGCTCGGCGGGCTCGACGACGCGCTCAACGCCGGCGTGACCCCCGACGCGAGCTGGCTGCTGGCGGGGCTGGCGTGGGCGCTGGGGACCTTCGTCGTCGGCGCGCTGTTCTTCGTCTCCCGGGAGCGTGAGTTCGCTGTCCGTCTCTGAGCAGGCCGCCGCGGTGACGGCGCCGCCGGCGATCAGGGTCGAGGACGTCTCGATCACCTACCAGACCGCCCTGCAGGGGCGTCAGACGCTGATCGGGACGCTCTCTCGGATGCGCCGGCGCAAGCGGATCGTCAAGGAGATCAAGGCCGTCCGGAACGTCTCGCTGGAGATCCCGCGGGGCAGCGTGCTCGGCATCATCGGCGCCAACGGCGCCGGCAAGTCGACGCTCATGCGGGCGATGTCGGGGATCCTGCCCCCGACCAGCGGCCGCATCGAGGTCAAAGGGCGCGTCTCGACGCTGCTCGCGCTCGGGGTCGGCTTCGACCGCAAGCTCACCGGGCGTCAGAACGTCGTGCTCGGCGGGCTCGCCGCGGGCCTCTCGCGCGAGCAGATGGAGCGCAAGTACCAGGAGATCGTCGACTTCGCCGAGATCGAGGAGTTCATGGACATGCCGATGCGGACGTACTCGTCCGGCATGTACAGCCGCCTGGCGTTCTCCGTCGCGGTCAACATGGAGCCGGACATCCTGCTCATCGACGAGGCGCTCTCCACCGGCGACGCGCACTTCAAGCGCAAGTCGTTCGACAAGATGGCCGAGCTGTGCGCGGCGGCGCACACGATCGTGCTCGTCAGCCACGCGATGCGCTCGATGCGCCAGCTCTGCGACGAGCTCGTGTGGCTCGACAAGGGCCAGATCCGCGCGCAGGGCAAGCCGGAGAAGGTGATCCGCCGCTACACCCGCCATTTCGCCGTCGACGAGGACGACGAGGCCGCGCAGGAGGACGTTTGAAGGTCAGCGTCGTCGTCCCGGTCTACAACCCGGGGCCCAACATCGACGACTGCCTGCGCACGCTGCTGGACCAGTCGCTGCCTCCCGACGCCTACGAGGTCGTCTTCGTCGACGACGGCTCCACCGACGAGACGCCGGCGCGGCTCGACGCGCTCGCCGCGCGGCACTCCAACGTCCGCGTCGAGCACATCGAGAACTCCGGCTGGCCGGGACGCCCCCGCAACGTCGGGACCGACCTCGCGCGCGGCGAGTACGTCTACTACGTCGACAACGACGACTGGCTCGGCCACGAGGCGCTCGAGCGGCTCGTCGCCACCGCCGATCGCGACCGGGCCGACATCGTCATCGGCAAGGTCGTCGGCCACGGCAAGGACGTCCCGCGCCACCTGTTCCGGCGCAACCGCACCGGCGCCACGCTCTCCGACGCGCCGCTGCTCGCCCTGCTCACGCCGCACAAGCTGTTCCGGCGGGCGTTCCTCGCCGAGCACGGCATCCGCTTCCCCGAGGGCCGGCGCCGGCTCGAGGACCACGTCTTCGTCGTCCACGCCTACTTCCATGCGGCGGCGATCTCGATCCTCGCCGACTACCCGTGCTACCACTGGGTGCTGCGCGACGCGGACGAGAACGCCTCGTTCCAGCCGTTCGACCCGGTCGTCTACTTCGGCAACGTCCGCGAGGTGCTCGACATCGTCGTCGAGCACACCGAGCCCGGCCCGTTGCGCGACAAGCTGCTGGCGCACTGGTACCGCGGCAAGATGCTCAAGCGCGTCGGCGGGGCCGCCTTTCACCGGCGCGAGGCGGAGTACAACCGCGTGATGGTCCGCGAGGTCCGCAAGCTCGCCCTCGAGCGCTACGGGCCCGAGGTCCACGACCATCTCGCGTTCAACCTGCGCGTCCGCTCGCACCTGCTGCGCGAGGGCACCATGGAGGACCTGCTCGCGCTCGCCGCCTTCGAGATGCAGCTCAAGGCGCACACGACGGTGGACGTGCGCGTGCGGCGCCGCAGCGCTCGGCTGCGCTTCTCCTGCGGCCTGGTCGGCGACACGGAGCCGCTGCGCTTCGAGCGCCGCGGGGACCGGGTCGCCTGGGTGCCGCCGGAGCGGCTGCGGCCGCTGGTGCCCGTGGAGCTGTGCGAGGCGAGCGACGCGCTCGCCTCCGGCAAGGCGCAGGCGCTCGTGCGCTCGAAGGCCGACCGCAGCGAGTTCCTGCTGCCGCTGCAGCTGGAGCGCCGGCTCGGCGCCGACGGCGTCGTGAGCGTCGACGGCCAGGCTCGGGTGCGCAGCCGGAAGGAGGCGGGTGGCGCGCCGCTGGCGGCCGGCGACTGGGAGCTGCGCAACATCGTGATGGTCGCGGGCTTCCAGGCGGCGGGCACCATGCGTCGCGCCGAGGACGACCGCGCGGTCCTGCTGACGGTGGGGCCGAGGGGCCGGCTCGCCGCCCGGGCCGCGGGAGAGCCGCGACCGTCGACGCTGCGCGGCCGCGTCGCGCGGCGGCTGCCGTGGCTGGCGCGGCTGGTCAGGCGGGGAGGCGCCGGCGCAGCCGGTTGAGC
>JANJUA010000036.1 GCA_024710825.1 Solirubrobacteraceae bacterium | reverse complement strand
CGGGCGAATACAGGACGACCGACGAGGTTCGCCTGCTCTTCGAGCGCTACCGCGCCGAGGCGCGTTCGTTCGCGCCCAGACCACGCGACCGGAGGTCAGCCGTCGAGCGCGCCCGCGCGGCGCGCCGTGCGGCACCACCGGTCGGAGCCGGCCGCTAGCCGACCGGCGGCAGAAGCACCCGCCGAGGGGCGGCAGACGCACGCGTCCGCCGCCCCGGCGAGTGCGGGCGGAGGGACTCGAACCCCCACGGCTGTGAAGCCACTGGGACCTAAACCCAGCGTGTCTACCGGTTCCACCACGCCCGCGTGGCTCATATGATCCGTCACATGGCCGGAGGAGAGCGTCCAGACCTGCTCGTCGAGCACCCCAACCGCGACAAGGCGACCGTCAAGGCCACCAAGATCGTCGTCGTCCTGCTGCTCCTCCTCAGCGCGGCGCTGATGACCTTCGTCGCCATCGGCGGCTGGGAGGCGATGGGCGGCGCCAAGCCGATCCTCGTCGCCTACGTCCTCGTCTACCTGCTGCTGGCGTTCTACGCCGCGCGCTGGAATCGCGGCACCCTGCCGGTCAGCGCGGCGCTGGCGATCGTCCTCTTGATCTTCGCCGCCATCGCCGGCCCGCAGTGGCTGGAGCGCGACGCCGTCGGCTTCACCGACCCGGCCGTCGCCTCCGAGGCGTTGGGGATCGTCACCCTGCTCCTCGTCCCCGTCCAGGTCCTGCTGATCGCCTTCGCCATGCGCGGCTTCGCGCAGAACTGGCACGTCGAGGTCGAGCGCCGCCCCGAGCACCGACCGCACCGGGGCACCGCAGCGACCGCCTGACGCATACCCTGTGCGGCATCCTGCCCGGGTGGTGGAACGGTAGACACGGGGGCCTCAAAAGCCCCTGCTCCTCGCGAGCGTGCGGGTTCGAGTCCCGCCCCGGGTATCCACAGGCCGTACATCGACAACGGGAGGCACCATGGCCGCATCGATAGGGGATCGCGCCCGCGAGATCATCGAGGCACCGAACTTCTGCCACGTATCGACCCTGCGCTCCGACGGGAGCGTCCACGCCACCCTCGTGTGGGCGGACATCGACGGCGACCGGATCCTGCTCAACTCCGCGCAGGGCCGCGACTGGCCGGCGAACGTCGCCCGCGATCCGCGGATCACGCTCACCGTCGCCGACAGCGAGAACCCGTACGAGTTCGTGAGCATCCGCGGTCGCGTCGTCGAGATCACGACAGAGGGCGCCGACGAGCACATCGACGCGCTCGCCAAGAAGTATCTCGGCGTCGATACCTATCCGATGCGCGCCGAAGGCGAGGTCCGCATCAAGCTCGTCGTCGAACCCGACCACGTGGTGCACCGCGGCGCCTGACCGCCGGCTCAGCGATCGACCCGCGCCAACAGCGGGTCGATGAGCCCGGGGGCCGCGACCGCGATCCCGGGCGGCAGCCCGTCTCCACCCACGAGCGTCCGCACCGCAAGGCCGGCCTCCGCCGCGATCAGCGCACCGGCGGCCACGTCCCAGTGCTGCACGCCGAACTCGTAGTAGGCGTCGTGGCGGCCCGCCGCGGTCCAGGCGAGGTCGAGCGCCGCACTGCCCGCCCGCCGGATGTCGCGAACCTCAGGCAACAGCTCCGTGACGATCGCTGCCTGCGCCGCGCGCACGCGCGCCTCGTAGCCGAAGCCCGTCGCCACGAGCGCGCCCGCCAGCTCCGGCGCCGGCTCCCGAAGCGATAGCGGCGCGCCGCCCAGCGTGGCCCCGCCGCCGCGGACGGCGCGGAAGAGCTCGTCTCGCAGCGGGTCGAACACGACCCCCGCCACGCCCCCGTCCTCGTCCTCCACGGCGACGCTGACGCACCACTGCGGGTGGCCGTAGAGGTAGTCGATCGTGCCGTCGAGCGGGTCGACCACCCAGCGCAGCCCCGTCGTGCCCGGCACGTCGCCCGTCCCCTCCTCCCCCAGGACGCCGTCGTCGGGCCGGGCGGCCGCCAGCACCGCGCGGATCGCGCGCTCGGAGGCGAGGTCGGCCTCGCTGACGAGGTCCGTCGGGGAGGACTTCGCCGCCAACGCCGCCTCCCGCCCGAAGCGCGGGACGAGCACCGCCGCACCGGCGCGCGCCGCCTCCTCGGCGACCGCGAGCAGCTCGTCGCCGCTCACAGCGGCGGCTGCCGGTCCGCCCAGGGGCGTTCGGCCTCGATCTGAGCGGACAGGGACAGCAGGGTGGCCTCGTCGCCCGGGCGGGCGACGAGCTGCACGGCGAGCGGCACGCCCTCGGGCGTCCAGCCCGCCGGGACCGACGCGGCCGGCTGGCCCGTCACGTTCCACACGCCGGGGAACGGGACGAACCGGCCCGCGCCGTTGAACGTCCACAGCGCGCCGCGGCCCTCGAACTTCCCGACCGGCAAAGGGAGCGACGACAGCACCGGCATGAGAAGCAAGTCGTAGTCGTCCCAGAGGCGACCGAGCCGCGCGGTCAGCGTCGGCTCCTCCGCCCGCGAGCGCGCGACGAAGCTCGCCGGCGTCAGACGCCCGATCCGCGCCATGCCGCGCGTGCGGCGCTCGAGGCGCTCCGGGTGCTCGGTCTGCACCGCGCGGTCCAGGATGCCGCGGGTGTAGCGGGCGATCCCGCGCGCCAGCGCCGCGGCGTGATAGTCCGGATCGCGCTCCTCGACGGTGTGGCCCAGGCCGCGCAGCAGCGCGGCGGTCTCCTCGACCGCCGCGCGGACGCGATCGTCGATCTTGACCGTCAACGGCGGCGGGACGGCCAGCGACACGGCGATCCGCAGCTGCCCCGGCACCCGCGCGGCGGCCTCCGAGAACGTCCCCCACGTCGGGCGGTCCGCGACGACGTCGAGGAACAGGGCGGTGTCGCGCACGGTGCGGGTGACGGCGCCGTAGTGGACGAGGTCGTGCCACTCCCCGTCGGTGGAGGGCCCGAGCGGCACGCGGCCCTTCTGCGCCTTGAGCCCGAAGAGCCCGCAGCAGGCGGCGGGTATGCGGATCGAGCCGAGGCCGTCGGACGCCGTGGCGGCGGGCACGAGCCCGGCGGCGACAGCGGCGGCGCTCCCACCGCTCGAGCCGCCCGGGGTGCGATCGAGGTCCCACGGGTTGCGGGTGGCGCCGAAGGTGGCGGACTCGGTGAACGGCCACTGGGTCAGCTCGGGCACATGGGTCTTGCCGACGACGATCGCACCCGCCTCGCGGAGGCGCCGGACGATCTCGCTGTCCGCCGCCGCGGGCCTCTCGACGGCCCGCGTCCCCATGGCGGTGACCTCGCCGGCGACGTCCATGTCGTCCTTGACCGCGATCGGCACGCCGAGCAGCGGCCGCTCCGCGCCGGCGCCCCGGCGGCCGTCGGCCTGCTGGGCCTCGGTGCGGGCGCGCTCGGCGTAGACGACGCGGAAGGCGTTCAGGCGCGGGTCGATGGCCTCGATGCGCGAGAGCGACAGGTCGACGAGCTCGGCGGCGCTGACCTCGCCGGCGGCGACGAGCTCGGATTGGCGTGAAAGCCCGGCGTAGGCGAGAGCGGCGGCGTCCATGGCCTCGTGACCATACAGTCCCGCCATCGTGCCCCCGGGCCCCACCGACCTCCCCGCCCGCCTCGCCGCGGTCGGCCCGCGACCGGCCTGTGGGAACGGCGAGCGGCTGGCCGCCCTGGCCCTGCGCGACGAGCTGCGCGGCCGGGGCCGCCCCGCCCGCGTCGAGCCCGCGTGGGTGCGACCGCAGAGCCCGCTCGTGCAGGCGGCGCTGTGCGCCATCGGGGTCGCCGGCAGCCTCGTCGCGCTGTCGAGGCCGGCCATCGGGCTGGGGCTGGTGGGAGCAGCGCTGGTGCTGCTGCCGGCGGAGGCCTCGGGACGCCTCCCGACCGCTCTCCTACCCCGCCGCGCGACGCAGAACGTCGTCTCCGAGCCGCCCGTCGTGCCCCCCGGCGCGCGCGTGCGGCTCGTCGTCACCGCCGCCATCGACGCGCCCCGGGCCGGGCTGTTGCGGAAGGTGCCGTTCGCGCCGGCGCTCCTGTGCGCGTTCCTCGCGGTCCTCGCCGCGATCGCCGGCGCTCGGCTCGCCGGCGCCGACGGCGGCTGGCTGGGCCTCGTCGCGCTGGTCCCCGCCGTCGGGCTGGTCGTCGGCGCGTTCGGCCTGGCCGAGCTGGGCCTCGCCCACCCGACCGACGGCGGGCCGGAGACACGAGCGCTCTCCGACGCGCTCGCCCTCGTCGCCGCGCTCGACGCCGACCCGCCGCGCCACCTCGCCGTCGAGCTCGTCCTCGCCGGGGCGGCCGCGCCCGGGCAGCTCGGGATGCGCGCGTACGTGCGTGCGCGCCGCCGGGGCGCCCGGCCGGAGGAGCTCGCGGTCCTCGCGCTGGCGCCCGCTGACCGCGGGCCGGCACGTCACCATCGCGCAGAGGGCCCGGTCGTCCCGCTGCGCCTGCACCCCGGCCTGCGCGCGGCCGCCACCGCCGCGGGGCTGCCCGCGGGGCGTGCCGGGATCACCGGGGCCTGGGCCGCCCGCCGCGTCCGCTGGCCGGCGGTCGGCCTCACCAACGCGCCGTCCGACGCCTGCCTGGCACTCGTGCGCCGGCTCGACGCCGAGCTGGCGAGTTGACGCTCCGGCGGACGACGCGGTTGCGCGCGGCCGGTGCGGGGCGGTAGAAGACGCAGATCATGTATCCCGTGCAATACACGGCCGAGTACGTGGAGCGGCGCAGCCGGCTGTCCACGTTCTTCCGCCCCCTGCTGGCGATTCCCGCAGCGCTGCTGACGATGGTCTACGGGTTGGCGGCATCGTTCGCCGTGATCGCCGCCTGGGTCGCGATCGTCTTCACGGGCCGCTACCCGGAGGGGATCTACGACTTCGTCGCGGGCTACCTCCGCAACGCGACTCGCCTGAACGCGTACTCGTACCTGGTCACGGACCGCTACCCGCCGTTCAACGGAGCGTCGGACGACAGCTACCCGGTGCAGATCGAGATCGGGCCTCCGAAGGCGTCCTACGACCGTCTCAAGACGCTCTTCCGCCTCGTCCTGATCATCCCGGTCGCGGTGATCGCGTGGGTCCTGGGGATGCTGCTGGCCGTCGCCTCCTTCTGCGCCTGGTTCGTGATCGTCATCACGGGCAAGCAGCCGAAGGGGCTCCAGGACATGCTGGACCTCGCGCTGCGCTACGTCACGCGCGCCTCCGCGTACTACCTCCTGCTCACCGAGACGTGGCCGCCGTTCGCGGATCCCGCCCCGCAGATCGACGGCGGCGTGCCGCCGCCGGCCATCACCCCGTAGCCCGTCACCGCAGGGGCCGCGGATCGGCGACCGGCGCGTCCGCGTCGGGCGGCGGCGGCAGCGGCGTCGTCGGCCGCAGCCCCGCGGCCACTACGGCCGCTCCGAGCACGACGAGCAGCACGGGCCACCAGAGGAGCGACGTCTCCCCCGCCGCGGCGACGGCGACGAACGCGCCGAGGACCGCGGCGCCGAGCCACGCCGGCCCGTGCTCGCGGTCGGCGGCGCCGTAGGCGGCGAGGCCGAAGCCGACGGCGAGCAGGAAGAGCTCCCAACCGGCGCCGAGCGGGTCGGGCGCCGACCAGCTCGGCTCGTGGCTCGCCCCACCGGACACGAGCTCGAGCGGCGGCACGACGACGTCCGCCGCGTGCGCGAGCGCGGCGCCGCCGAGGGCGAGAGCGGTCAGGCCCGCCGCGTTCGCCAGCGCCACCGCATGCGGGCGCCGACGATCGCGCAGGCGCACGACCCCGAGCCCGAGCGCGACCACCGCGACGAGGGCGATCCAGCGCAGCGGCGCCTGCGTCCCCGGGTCGAATGCCGCCGCCCACGCCCACCAGGCGGCCAGCACCGCGCTCGCCGCGGCCAGCAGCGTGCAGGTGGCGGAGTTGCGCGCCCGTGCCGCCCCCGCGTAGAGGACCGCGAGCGCGAGCAGCCCGGCCGCCAGCCATCCCCGCCCGTCGACGATGGCGTCGAGCGCTCCGAACGCGAGTGGATAGGCGGCCAGCAGCAGCGCGCTGACGTACGTGCGCGGCGTCGCCTCCTCCACCGGCGCCAGCCAGGCGAGCGCCAGCAGCAGCGCCGCCGCCCCACCCGTGATCGCGGCCCGCACCCCGCCGGCCCACCCGACGCGCAGCTCGAGCACCAGGACCCCGACGGCCAGCACGACCGCGCCGGCCGCGACGAGATCCCCTCGAAACGGCAGGATCGCGGGCCAGCTGACGGTGCGCTGCCGGGCCGGCTCCCTCATGCGGCGGGAGCCTACGGCGTCACCGCCGGAGACGACCCCCCTGACCCGTGGCCGGCCGCGACGCAGAGCGGTAGGTTCGGCCTCATGGACAACGTGACAACCGAGGACCGCGGGCCCGTCCGCCACGTCGTCCTCGACCGCCCCGAGAAGCGCAACGCGATGAACGAGGCGCTGATCGCCGAGCTCCACGACGCGCTCGCCGCCGCGGCGGCCGACGCCGACGTCCGCGTCGTGGTGATCAGGGGCGAGGGCGCCATGTTCTCCTCCGGCCTGGACCACGCCGCGCTCGGCGCGCTCGCCGCGGAGCCCGAGCGCCTGCGCGAGCTGCGCCGCGGCATCCTCGCCACCTGGAACCTGTGCGAGGAGATGGCGAAGCCGACGATCGCCGAGATCCACGGCGCCTGTCTCGGCGGCGCGATGGAGCTGGCGCTCGCCTGCGACCTGCGCACGATGGCCGCGGACGCGGCGATCGGCCTCGTCGAGACGCGCGTCGGGCTC
>JANJUA010000002.1 GCA_024710825.1 Solirubrobacteraceae bacterium | reverse complement strand
TGCAGATCCAGCTCGAGCGGCAGGCCGCCGATCCGGGCGTAGACGTGGGTCCGGCTGACGACGTCGGCCATGGTCCCGGAGCGTAGGTCACACGTCGGTGCGCCGGCCGACCGCAGCTACCCAGGTCGAAGCACGGGTAAGTGCTCGGGGATGGCACGACCTCGACGGACAGGAGCTCGGCGGCGATGAACATGCTGCGGCAGACCGGTGACGACGTCGCCCACAGCGACAGCTTCGAGTGGCTCGCGCGTGCGGGGTTCGTCGCCCGCGGGGTGATCTACGGCATCATCGGCGTGCTGGCGGTCGGCGTCGCGGTCGGCGCGGGTGGTCGCACGACCGACCAGCAGGGCGCCATGCAGACGCTGGCCGACGGCGCCTTCGGCAGCGCCCTGCTCGTCGTGCTCGCCGTCGGACTGGCCGGCTATGCGCTCTGGCGGCTTGTCCGCGCCGCGATCGGACATGGTCCCGAGGCGTCCGACAGCACCTTCGACCGAGTCGCCGGCGTGGCCAGCGGCATCGCGTACGCGATCCTGTGCGCGACCGCGGTCGCCATCCTGCTGGGGTCCTCGGGCGGCGGCTCCGGCAGCCCCGACAAGGCGACCGGCGGCGTGCTCGGCTGGCCGGCCGGGCAGTGGCTGGTCGGAGCGGCGGGCGTCGCGCTCATCGGCGTCGGCCTCTATCAGGGCTACAAGGGCCTCAGCCGGGGCTTCCTCGAGGACTCCAAGACCGATGAGATGAGCGAGCGCACGCAGCGCTGGTTCACCGCCCTGGGAGTGTTCGGCCACGTCTCGCGGATGGTCGTCTTCGCGCTGATCGGCTGGTTCCTGCTGCGCGCCGCGATCACGTTCGACCCCGACGAGGCGATCGGCCTCGACGGGGCGCTCGAAAAGCTGGCCGGAGAGTCCTACGGGCCGGTGCTGCTCGGCGTCGTCGCCGTCGGCCTCGTGGGCTTCGGCGCCTACTCGATCGCCGATGCGCGGTACCGGCGCGTCTGATCTGCCGGGATGAAACGGCGCAAAGCGGGAACTAAGCCCGGGCAAGCAAACAAAGGAGCGCTCCTTGATCGTCCTCGGTCTCATCCTGCTCATCCTCGGACTTCTGCTGGACATCTACGTCCTGTGGATCATCGGCCTCGTGCTGGCCGTCGTCGGCGCCGTGCTGTGGCTGCTGGGATCGATGGGCCGAGCGGTCGGCGGTAGAAGCCACTACTACTGATCGCGCATCGCGTCCCGCGGCGACGGCGCTACCGTGCCGCGGGACGTATGAGCCTGGTCGACGCGCTTCCCACCGAGCCCAGCGCCGACTCGCTCTTCGACGCGTTCACGGACTGGACGGCGGAGCGGGGGCTGCGGCTCTACCCGCATCAGGAGGAGGCGGCGATCGAGCTGCTGGCCGGGAGCAACGTGGTCCTCTCGACGCCGACCGGCTCCGGGAAGTCCATGGTCGCCGTCGCGGCGCACTTCGCCGCCCTCGCGGAGGGTCGCAGGACGTTCTACACCGCGCCGATCAAGGCGCTGGTGTCGGAGAAGTTCTTCGCCCTCTGCGCGTTCTTCGGCGCCGAGAACGTCGGGATGCTCACCGGGGACGCGTCGGTCAACCCCGAGGCGCCGATCGTCTGCTGCACCGCGGAGGTGCTGGCGAACATCGCCCTGCGCGAGGGCGCCGACGCCGACGTCGGGCAGGTCGTCATGGACGAGTTCCACTTCTACGCCGACGGGCAGCGCGGCTGGGCCTGGCAGGTGCCGTTGCTCTGCCTCGCCAACGCGCAGTTCCTGCTGATGTCCGCCACGCTCGGCGACGTCGGCAGGATCGTCGACGACCTGGCCCGGCGCACCGGGCGCGAGACGGCGCTCGTCGACGACGCCCAGCGGCCCGTGCCGCTCACCTACGCCTGGTCGGTCGATCCGCTGCACGAGAAGCTCGAGGAGCTGGTCGCGGCGGACCAGGCGCCGATCTACGTCGTGCACTTCACCCAGGCCGCGGCGATGGAGCGCGCGCAGTCGCTGCTGTCGGCGAAGCTCTGCACGAGGGAGGAGCGCGACGCGATCGCCGACCAGATCGGCGCCTTCCGGTTCACGGCCGGCTTCGGTCGCCCGCTGTCCAAGCTGGTGCGCAGCGGGATCGGCGTGCATCACGCCGGCATGCTGCCGCGCTACCGCCGACTGGTCGAGCAGCTCGCCCAGAGGGGGCTGCTGAAGGTCATCTGCGGCACCGACACCCTGGGCGTGGGCATCAACCTGCCGATCCGCACTGTGCTCTTCAGCGGCCTCGCCAAGTTCGACGGCACGCGGCAGCGGCTGCTCAAGGCCCGCGAGTTCCACCAGATCGCCGGGCGCGCCGGGCGCGCCGGGTTCGACGCCTCCGGCCATGTCGTCGTGCAGGCGCCCGAGCACGCGATCGAACGCGCTCGCGCGCTCGCCAAGGCGGGCGACGATCCCAAGAAGCGCCGCAAGGTCCAGGTCCGCAAGCCGGCGGAGGGCGAGGTGAGCTGGACCGAGGAGACGTTCGCGCGCCTGCGCGACGCCCAGCCGGAGGCTCTGGTGTCGCGCATGCGCGTCGACCACGCGATGATCCTCAACGTCGTCAACCAGCCGCGCGACGCCGTCGCGACCATGCGCGCGCTGATGGAGGACAACCACGAGGACGACCGGGGTCGCGCGAAGCTCATGCAGCAGGCCGTGGCGCTCGGCGACGAGCTGATCGCCGCCGGGGTCCTGGAGTGGCTGCCCGAGCCCGACCTCCACGGACGCACGCTGCGGCTGGCGATCGACCTCCAGGAGAACTTCGCGCTCAACCAGCCGCTGGCGTCGTTCGCGCTCGCCGCGCTGGAGCTGCTCGATCCGGAGTCCGAGGACCACACGCTCGACGTCGTCTCGGTGGTCGAGGCGATCCTCGACGACCCGTTTGCCGTGCTCAGGGCCCAGGCGAGCAGGGCGCGGGGCGAGGCCGTCGCCGAGATGAAGGCCGAGGGGATCGACTACGACGAGCGCATGGAGCTCCTCGAGGAGGTCACCTACCCGCAGCCCCTGGGCGAGCCGCTGAGCGACCTGTTCCACACCTACCGGGAGACCCACCCCTGGGTGCGCGAGTCCGACCTCTCGCCGAAGTCGGTCGTGCGCGAGATGTACGAGCAGGGGCGCAGCTTCACCGAGCTCGTCGCGTACTACGGGCTGGCGCGCTCGGAGGGCCTCGTGCTGCGCTACCTGAGCGACGCCTACCGGGCGCTGCGACAGACGGTGCCGGAGCGCTACAGGTCCGACGAGCTCGACGCGATCGTCGACTGGCTGGGGGAGACCGTTCGCCAGACCGACTCCAGCCTCCTCGACGAGTGGGAGGCGCTGACCGATCCGGAGTCCGTCGCTCGAGCGACGGCGGCCGCGGCGGCCGGCGAGGCCCCGACTCCGCCGCGGCCGGTCACCGGCAACGACCGCACGTTCGTCGTGATGGTCCGCAACGCGATGTTCCAGAAGGTGCAGCTCGCGTCCCGGGACCGCTACGACGAGCTCGCGCGGCTCGACGCGTCGTCGGCGGCGCTCACCGACCCGCCGGGGCGGCCCGCCATGACCGAGGCCGCCTGGGAGGACGCGCTCGGCGCCTACTGGGACGAGTACGAGAGCATGGGCAACGGACCACAGGCGCGTGCGCCGCGGCTGCTGACGATCGATCGCGGCGCCCCGGTCGCCGGCGCGCGCACCTGGACCGTCCGCCAGGCGATCGACGACCCCGAGGGCCACCACGACTTCGCGATCGTCGCGACGGTCGACCTCGACGCCTCCGACGCCGCCGGCGAGCCGGTGATCCTCACCGCGTCGTTCGCTCCGGCCGACGGCGCGCCGTGACGTCGGGCGGGGGGACCGCCCCGGAGGCACCCGCCGATGCGGACCGCGATTGGCGGGCACGCCGACGGGTCGGATAGCGTCGCGATGACAGAGCGTCGCCTTCGCGGCGCACCGCATCTATCCGACAGGAGTCTCCTCGTGCCGTCGATCTTCGCCGAATACAGCTTCGGCCATGGCCTGCTCACCGTGCTGGCCTTCTTCTTCCTGGTGATCTGGGTCTGGCTGTTCATCACGATCGTGATGGACCTGTTCCGCGATCGTGATCTCTCGGGCTGGTGGAAGGCCGTGTGGGTCTTCGTGCTGATCGTCCTGCCCTGGCTCGGCGCGCTGATCTACCTCATCTTCCGCGGTGGCGGCATGCGCGACCGGGCGATCGAGCAGCAGCGCGAGCTCCAGCAGGCCACCGACCAGTACATCCGCGCCGCCGCCGCGTCCCCGGCCGACGAGCTGAGCAAGCTGCAGGATCTGCGCGCCGGCGGCGTGATCGACGAGGCCGAGTTCCAGCGGCTCAAGGCCAAGATCGTCGCGCGCTGAGGGATGTTCCGCGCCGGAGCCGCACAGGCTCCGGCGCGGGCGATGCCCGGGATACGCGCATCCCGCTCCTTTAGAAACATCTCAAGTTGCATTTGTCGCGTCCGAGCTAGTGGACCACTATGCGACTCTCCATCCAGACCAAGCTGCTCGGGTCAGCGCTTGCTCTCATCGCCCTGATGCTCATCGTGGGGCTGGTCGGCATCATGAGCCTCGCCAGCGTCGCCGACAAGGCGCGCACGGTGGACAACCTGGCCGTGAAGCCGCTGGCCGACCTGTCGATCTCCGGAAGCCTCATCAACGAGAACCGCGCGCTGGTGCTGCGGCACGTCTCCGAGCCCCCGGGCCCTCAGCAGGCCGAGCTCGAGCAGCAGATCGCGGCCAACGACAAGAGCATCGACGAGGCGCTCGCGCGGGTCAGCGCCTCGCTGGTCAGCGCCGAGGGCAAGCAGCTCGAGCAGCGCCTCGGCGAAGCGCGCCAGGCGAACATCGCCACACGCGACGAGGTGCTGAAGCTGTCGGCCGCCGGCCGCGAAGCGGATGCGATGGCGTTGCAGACGACCAGGGGGGTGGCGGGCGCCAGCGAGGTCTCGGAGGCCTTCACCGCCCTGCGCGCCAACAAGCTGGAGGTCGCGGAGCAGCAGGACCAGGAGATCCACGACACCTACACGTCGCGTCGCGCCATCTCGATCGCCCTCATCCTCATCGCCGCTATCGCGGGCCTCACGCTCTCGCTGCTCATCGCCCGCAGCATCCGCCGCGGCGTCCATGACGTCAACGACCGCCTCGGCTCCGTCCGCGACGCCAGCACCGGCCTGCGCGACGCCATGAACGCGATGGCCGAAGGCGACCTGCGCCGCGACGCCGTCGCCGAGGTGCGCCCCATCGAGCGGATCTCCGGCGACGAGATCGGCGACGTCGCCAAGCAGGTCAACGAGGTCGGCGCGAACACGATGGCCTCCGTCGAGGCCTACAACCAGGCGCGGGCCGCGCTCGCCGAGATGATCGGCAACGTCAACACGTCCGCTGGGCACGTTTCGTCGGCCTCCCAGCAGGTCGCCTCGACGTCGGAGGAGGCCGGTCGCGCCGTCACGGAGATCGCGAGCGCGATCGGCGACGTGGCGCAGGGCGCCGAGCGTCAGGTGCGCATGGTCGACGACACGCGCGTCGCCGCCGAGGAGACCAACCGGGTGGCCGACCAGGCGCGCGAGAGCGCCGATCAGGGCGCGGCCGCGGCCGACCAGGCGACCGAGGCGATGACCGCCGTGCGCGAGTCGTCGGCGGCGGTCAGCGCCGCGATGGCGTCGCTGGCGGCGAAGTCCGAGGAGATCGGCGGCATCGTGTCCACGATCACCGGCATCGCCGAGCAGACGAACCTGCTGGCGCTCAACGCGGCGATCGAGGCGGCGCGGGCGGGCGAGCAGGGCCGCGGCTTCGCGGTCGTCGCCGAGGAGGTCCGCAAGCTGGCCGAGGAGTCGCAGCGGGCCGCGGGGTCGATCTCGAGCCTGATCGAGCAGATCCAGGGCGAGACGGCGACGACGCTGCACGTGGTCGAGGAGGGCGCGACCCGCTCCGACCAGGGCGCCGAGATCGTCGAGCAGGCGCGCCAGGCGTTCGCCCAGATCACCCGCGCGGTGGCCGACGTCGGCACCCGCATCGGGGAGATCGCCACGTCGACGACCGAGGTCGCCGCCGTGGCCGAGGAGTCGTCGGCCTCGACCGAGCAGGTGTCGGCCTCGACGCAGCAGACGAGCGCGTCGACTCAGCAGATCGCCGCGTCGGCCCAGGAGCTGGCGCGCACGGCGGACGAGCTCGAGCGGCTCGTCGGCCGGTTCACCATCGCCTAGCGGGCGACGAGGCGCGAGCCCGCCCGCTCGGATCGAGCGGGCGGGCGACTCATCTCGGTGGGCGCGGTACGTCCCACGTCCACACCGCCGGAGGGTCGCTCGCCGGGAACGACGCCTCGCTGCGCTCGTCCACGCGGGACGAGCGCTCTCTCGGCGGCTCGGCGGGGGAGGGTGGGGAGGCGTCGACTTCCTCGGGCTCCCTGCTCGGCTGGTCCATCGGGTGCTCCTCTCCAGCGAGGATCGCGAGGAGCTGCTCGCGGTCCATGGTCTCGTGTCGCATCAGCACGCTCGCGGTCCGGTCGAGCTGCTGGCGGTGTTCGGTGAGGATGTCCTTGGCGCGTTGGTGAGCGGACTCGACGATGCGGCGGATCTCGTCGTCGATCTCGCGGGCGATCTCGTCGCTGTAGTCGGGCTCGCTGCTGAACTCGCGCCCCAGAAAC
>JANJUA010000438.1 GCA_024710825.1 Solirubrobacteraceae bacterium | reverse complement strand
GCCTCGATCGTCTCGGTCTCCTCGGTCGGCTGGGCCCGCAGCTCCGGCGTCAGACGGTTGCGCACGATCCGCACCGCCTCGACCCGCTCGGAGCCGACGATCTCGACCGGCGAGGCCAGGAAGCGCAGCACGATGCGCTTCGGCTTGCCGGCAGCCCCGCGGCGGGCGTAGTCGGCGACGATCTCGACGTTGCGCTTGGCGGTGACGTCGGCGGTCTGCAGGAAGGCGGCCGAGTGCTCGTCGAGCGCGACGTCGGCCTCGTCGACGACGATGTCGCACGCGGCGAGGTCCGCCAGCTCGCGCACCTCCGGGTTGGTGTAGGCCGCCTGCGCCGGTCCGCGCCGACCGAGGACGACGATCTCCTCGACCCGCGAGGCCGCGAGCGCCTCGAGCGCGTGGTCGGCGGTGTCGGTCCGCTCGAGCTCGGCCGGCGTCAGGGCCAGCATCCGGGCGACGTCGAGCGCGACGTTGCCGTTGCCGATCACCACCGCCCGCCGCGACGAGAGGTCGAAGCGGTGGTCGCAGTAGTCGGGGTGGCCGTTGTACCAGGCGACGAACTCCGTGGCCGCGTGCGCACCCGGCAGCTCCTCCCCCGGGATCCCGAGCCTGCGATCCGTCGGCGCCCCGATCGCGTACAGCACGGCGTGGTAGGCGGACGCGAGCTCGTCGTGCGTGAGGTCGGTGCCGATCTCCACGTTGCCGAAGAAGCGGAAGCCGTCCTTGCGGGCGATCTTCTCGTAGACCCGCGTGACCGACTTGATCTTCGGATGGTCCGGCGCCACGCCCGCGCGCACCAGGCCCCACGGCGTCGCCAGCCGGTCGTACAGGTCGACCTCGACCGTGAGCTCCTTGGCGCCGAGCAGCTGTCCCGCGGCGTAGAAGCCCGCGGGACCCGAGCCGACGATGGCGACGCGAAGCGGGCTCTCAGAACTGCCGACGGAAGGGGACATGTAACGGTCCGATGCTCGGTGACGGGTGTCGGTTCGAGGGTATCCGGCGGCCGACCGCGCCCCCGCTCGCCCGCCTCTTAGACTGACGGCGATGGCTGTTCCCGCGCCGCCACCGGTCTTCGACCCGTCGCGCTATGCGAGCTTCCGCTTCACCGGCCGGCGCTACGACGAGGCATCGGCCACCGCGACGCTGGCCTACGCGCTCGACGACTCCCTCGCCTTCGAGGAGCGCATCGAGCTGCCCGCGGGCGCGCCGCCGCTGGACGCCGACCGCCGGGCGGCCCTGCACGGCGTGTTGGACCTGCTGCACCTCGTCGCGGGGGTCAGCTACTACAAGACCGCGGCGCCCCGGCGGCTCGTCGTCGAGACGGGCCCGCTGAGCGAGCGGCGCGCGAGGCTGCTGACCGACGTCTACGTCCAGGGCCTCGGCGAGTACGCCTTCCGCAACGCGATCGACGTGGCGGCGCGGGCGAGCTTCCCGGCGGCCGACGAGCACCCGACCGCCTCTGCGCCGACGCTGCCGCGCAGCGGCCGCAGCCTCGTGCCGGTCGGCGGCGGCAAGGACTCGGTCGTGGCGCTGGAGACGCTGCGCGACGCCGGCGCCGACGTGACGCTCTTCAGCGTCGGCGACGCCGCCCCGATCGCGGCGACGGCGGCCGTCAGCGGGCTGCCGCGGCTCGTCGCCCGCCGCACGCTCGCGCCCGAGCTGCTGGAGGCGAACGCGGCGGGGGCGCTGAACGGCCACGTCCCCGTGACCGCGATCGTCGCGCTGATCGCGCTCGCGACGGCGATCCTGCACGGCCACGACGAGGTGGTCTTCGCCAACGAGCGCTCGGCCTCGCAGGGCAACCTCGTGTGGGAGGGCCTGGACGTCAACCACCAGTGGAGCAAGGGGCTCGGCTTCGAGCGCGCCCTGCGCGACGTCGTCGCCCACGAGATCGCCGCGGGCCTCGACTGCTTCAGCCTGCTGCGGCCCGCGTCGGAGCTCGGCATCGCCCGCGCTTTCGCCCGGATGCCCGCCTACCACCCCGTCTTCACGAGCTGCAACCGCGCGTTCCGCCTCGACGCGCGCCGCCGCGCCGCCGGCTGGTGCTGCGACTGCCCGAAGTGCCGCTTCGTGTTCCTCGCGCTCGCGCCCTGGCTGGCGCCCGCGGAGCTCGTCGCCATCTTCGGCGAGGACCTGCTCGCCGACGAGCGACAGACCGCCGACTTCCTCGCCCTCTGCGCGCTCGACGCCCACAAGCCGTTCGAGTGCGTCGGCGAGGAGGAGGAGTCGATCGCCGCGTTCCGCCTGCTGGCCGCCGACGCGCGCTGGGCCGGCCATGCCGTCGTGCGGGCCGTCGCCCAGCGGCTCCCCGCCGGTCACGGCGAGCCGGCGCAGGTGCTCGCCCTCGGCGACGACCACGAGATCCCGGAGCGGCTGCTGCCGGCCGTCCATGCGCGTCTCGGAGCTTGAGGGCGCGCACCTCGGGCTGTGGGGCGCCGGCCGCGAGGCGGCGGCGGCGTTCGCGGCGCTGAACGCGACGGCCGCCTCGATCACGGTCGCCGCCGACGCCCCGGTGCCTGCGGCCGACCGCCAGCGCTTCCCCGGTGCGCGGTTCGTCGCCGGAGCGCAGGTGGCCGCGGCGCTCCGCGCCTGCGACGCGGTCATCCGCTCGCCCGGCATCAGCCGCTACCGCGACGACGTGCGCGCGCTGCGCGAGGCCGGCGTGGCGCTGACGACGGGTACGAGCCTGTGGTTCGCCGAGCACGGCGACGAGCCGGTGATCGGCGTCACCGGGACGAAGGGCAAGTCGACCACGGCGTCCCTGGTCGCGCGCCTCGCCCGCGCCGCGGGCGCGCGCGCCACCCTCGCCGGCAACATCGGCCGGCCGCTGCTGGATCTGCTCGCGCCCGACGAGCCGCCCGACGTGTGGGTCGTCGAGCTGTCGAGCTACCAGACCGCGGACCTGG
>JANJUA010000402.1 GCA_024710825.1 Solirubrobacteraceae bacterium | reverse complement strand
TCGAGCGGGAGATCCCAGTCCTCCTCGGTGACGTCGTCGCCGGTGGCCCGGCGGCGCCGGACCGCGGCCCGGTGCGCGCGGACGTCGAGGCGGCCGACGGCGTCGAGCGCTCGCCGCAGCACCGCCTCGTGCGTCGTCAGGTCGTCGAGCCGCGCGCCGATCGCGAGATGGCGCTCGGGGTGCTCGAGCCCGGCGACGACCTCGGCACAGGAGTCCTCGTCGAGATCGACGACGGCGACGCGCGCGCCCGCGGACGCGTAGGCGGCGACGACCTCGCGGCCGATGCCGCCGGCCCCTCCGGTGACGACGACCCCTCGGTCGCCCAAGCCCAGCTCCCAGCTCACGAGCTCTTCCTGAATCCGATCCTGGTAACGATTCCGAGACTGTATCAGCCGCTGGTGGGCAAGGCGAGCCCACGCACCGCCCTCACGCGGGTCGCGCGGGCGGCAGCTCGGCGACCGTCAGCCACCCCGGCGCCGCGTCCACGACGCGCCGCACCGAGTTCGCGAGCACCGCGGCCGAGCCGGCCTGCGCGCCGATCCCGCCCGGGATCTCCAGCCCGAGCGGCGGGTCGGCGTCGAGGCGGATCGCGTCGCTCGTCACCAGGCCCTCCCCCGCCGGGTCGACGTGTCCGGTGAAGCGCGCGTCGAACCACTCCCGGCCGTCCGCCACCGCGACGTAGCGCTGCACGAACCCCGCCGTCGTCCCGTCGCGCACGAGCGGCGCCAGCTCCCGCTCCACGCGCTCGATCCGCACGCCCAGCGCCCCCGCCACGACGTGCATCGACTGCGGAAAGCCGATGTGGCCCGTTATCGCCCCGGAGGCGACCCCCGCCGCGAACGCCGCCTCCGCGTGGCCCACCCCGATCCGGCGCAGCACCGCGGTCCCGAAGCCCGACAGGTCCACCACCCGGGAGACCCGCAGCGCCCGCAGGCCCGTCGTCGCCCCCGCGAGCGTCAGCACCAGCGCGTCGAACGAGAACCCCGGGTTCAGTCCCGCGCCGAGGATCGTCACGCCGCGCGCCCGCGCCAGCGCGTCCAGCTCGTCCGCGCAAGCCGCGTCCGTCGCCCACGGGTACGCCGCCTCCTCAGCGCTCGTCAGCACGTTGGACCCCGCCTCCACGGCCATCCGCACGTCGGCGGCGATCTCCGCCAGGAACGACGTCGTCGCGATCACGACGACGTCCGCCCCGCCGCCCAGCGCCGCCGCCCGCTCCGCCCGCCCGAACGGCCCCTCCACCGTCACGCCCGGCCGCGCCCGCAGCAGCCCGGCGACCGCGCCGCCCGCCTGTCCGGCGCCGTAGACCGCGACCCTCACGGGACGAGGACCGAGCGCAGCACGCGGCCCGCCCGGAGGTCGTCGAGCGCAGCGTTGCCCTCCTCCAGCGGCCGCTGCACGGAGGTCAGGTGGTCGGTGACCAGCCCGCCGTCGAGGTAGAGGTCGATCACCTCGCGGATGTCGTCGGGCGTGAAGCCGCGCGAGCCCATCAGCGACAGCTCGCGCCACACGATGTCGCTCGCGCGGGCCGTGAACGGGTCGACCGTCGTCCCCACGAGCACGATCCGCGCCCCGTAGCCGCCGAGCGCGATCGCCGCCTCGTCCAGCCTCGCCGACGGCGCGCACTGCACGACGACGTCGGGCCCGTCCGGTCCGATCGCCGCCGCGGCGTCCTCCAGCCGCACCGCCGCGTCGGCTCCGAGCTCGCGGGCCAGCGCCAGCTTCTCCTCGCTGCGCCCGATCGCCACCACCCGCGCGCCGAGCCGCACCGCCACCTGCACCGCGTTGGAGCCGATCCCACCCACCCCGAGGACGGCGACCGTCTCGCCCGGCCGCACCCGCGCGATCCTCACGAGCGCGTGGTACGGCGTGCCGACGGCGTCGGTCAGCACCGCGAGCGTCGCCGGGTCGACCCGCCGCGGCGGCACGACGAGCGTCGACACCGGCCGCACGACGTAGTCGGCGAACGCGCCGTCGACGTCGACGCCCATCCGCACCACGTCCGGCCCTATGTTCGGCCGCCGGGCGCCCGGTGCGTTGGCGATGTAGTAGATCGCGACCTGGTCGCCGACCGCCACACCGCTCGACCCCGGCCCCAGCGCGTCCACGACGCCGGCCGCCTCGTGCCCCGGCACGACCGGCAGCTTGTCGGCGCCGAAGCCGCCGTTCTGGAGGAAGATGTCCGAGCCGCACACGCCGCACGCCTCGATCCGCACCCGCGCCTCGCCCGGCCCCGGCTCGGGCACCGGCCGCTGCACGAGCTCCAGCGGCGCACTGACGGCGGGCAGCACGAGCGCGCGCATCAGTCGATCAGGAAGCCGCCGTTGACGTCGACGACCTCCCCCGTGATGTACCCGGCGTGCGCGGACGCCAGGAACGCGACCGTGTCGGCGACGTCGTGGACGGTGCCGAGCCGCCCGACCGGGATCCGGTCGGACATGTCGGGGGCCCCGGCGATCATCTCGGTGTCGATGAGCGTCGGCGCCAGCGCGTTGGAGGTGATGCCGAACGCGGCGTACTCGCTGGCCAGCGACTTCGCCAGCACCATGACGCCGGCCTTCGACGCCCCGTAGGCGGCCGCCGAGCGCGCCCCGCCGGTCTTGCCGGCGCTCGAGCCGATCATGACGATCCGCCCGTAGCCGTCCTCGCGCATCGCGCCCACTGCCCGCCGCGCGCACAGGTAGGCCCCGGTGAGGTTGACGTCGATGGTCTTCTGCCAGGAGGCGAGCGTCGTCTCCTCGAACGGCTCGACGATGTAGATCCCGGCGTTGACCACGAGGATCGACGGCGCGCCGAGCTCCGCCTCCACCCGCCCGAACGCGGCGTCGACGCTGCGCTCGTCGGTGACGTCGAGCTCGAGGCCGAGCACCCCGTCGATCTCAGGCGCGCGCAGGTCGCCGACGGCGACCCGGGCGCCCTGGTCGCGCAGCGTCTCGGCGATCGCGCGTCCGATGCCGCGGGCGCCGCCGGTGACCAGGGCGACGCGACCGTCGAAGCCGGAGAGCTGGAGCGGGTCAGACACGATGGACCTCCACGTCGAGGAAGCGCCCGAGGCTCTGCACCGCGGGGCCGTGCGCGCCGGGGGTGGCGGACGAGTGATGGTTGGCGCCGGCGCGACACCAGGCCGTCCAGGCGGGCAGGCCGCCGGCGAACCGGAAGGCGCCGTTGGCCGTCCCGGTGGCCGGGAACGCGCGCCCGGTGAAGGCGCCGTCGGCGACGACGAAGCGGTTGGCGCCCTCGGCCTGCGCGAAGGCGAGCAGCGTCGCGGGGCCGGCGGGAGCGGCGAAGCAGGCGCATGCGCCGGTGCACGGGTCGCCGGCGAACCAGTCGTTGGCGACGAGCGCCGGCGTGGCGTCCGGCGCCAGGCGCAGGTCGAACTCGCCGGAGGACGCCAGGACCAGCTCGCCGGTGGCGTAGTCGACCGCCTCGAGCTCGTGGTACTGCGACGCGCCGCCGAGCAGCGTCGTCGCGAGCATCGCGACCGCGGTGAGCACGTCGCCGACGCAGGTCCACGGCACGCCGCGCGAGGTGCTGCGCCCGAGCGCGAAGCACGGCGCGATGCCGATCTCGGGTCCGAGCCGGATCTCGGGGACGTGGCAGTTCAGCGCGCCCGCGTCGAGGCCGTGGCGGGCGACGAGGTCGTCGAGCGCGCACGCCGCGCGCAGCGAGCGCTCCAGACCCTCGCCCTCGACCCTCACGTCGTAGGTGGCCCGCGTCTCGGCCTCGAGCGCGCGGACGCGGTCGGGCGCGACGGCCCCGTAGAGCGCCGTGAGCTCCGCCGGCTCGACGGCGACGAGCTCGACCCCCAGGCCGTCGCGCAGCAGCGCCGCGTCGCCGTCGACGCAGTCGTAGCCGGGCAGCGGCGGGCCGACCCTGCCGATCCGCGCTCGAGCCAGGCGCCGGGCGGCGACCGCCGCCCTCAGCGCCGCGGCCACCGCGTCCGACGCCGCGGGGTCGTCGATTCGGCCCAGCACGAGCTCGAACGGCCGCCCCTCGCGCACGAGCAGGCTCGTGAGCATCGGGGTGCCGACGGTCGCGCCCTCGGTGGTGATCGCGGCGTGGTCGAAACGCTCGCCGGGCGTGGCGCCCCGGTGCGCGGCCCACACCACGAGCGGCAGGTCGCCGAGCGCGGCGAGCGTCCATGCCGGCGGCGTGGCCATCGTCTGGAGCACGAGGATCGCGTCCGCCTGGTCGGGCGCCACCCACTCGACGTCGAGCGCCGCCCGGACCCGCACTCCGAGCTCTGCCCGATCGGCGCGCAGATCGTACGCCACGGAGGACTCCCAGAAATCCCAGTACGGCTCGACCATCGCAACCTTGGGCAGCACGGCCGGCGACGCTACCAGTTGCGGGCCGGAAACGTTGCCGGTAACGTCGTCAGCCATGAGCGCGACAACGATCGCATTCTCCGAAGCACTCGGCCGCCGCATCCGCATGGGCAGCTGGGAGGAGCAGCGCATCTCCACCTACCGCAAGATCGGCGAGGCCATCGACGCAGGCGAGCGGGATCTCGCTGCTCAGCTCGTCGGCTACTTCGTCGAGGAGGCCAGCGTCTGCTTCGGGATCTACCGGCAGTGGATCCCGGACCTCAACGCCTTCCTCGCCTCCAACGGCGTCCCGAAGGAGGAGATCGAAGCGGCCAACGCGCGCATCGTCGCGACCCTGACGCTGCCCGACGGCAGCCCGTGGGACGTCCGCGCCCAGTGGCACCTCGTCAACGAGCGCCGCGAGGAGCTCGTCGCCCTGATCCACCGCGGGCAGGCCGCCGAGGCGCATGCGAAGCTCGACGAGCTCAAGGAGACCTGGCGCCGCTGCCACGACCGCGACGTCGACCACACCTACGGCCTGATGAGCGAGATCGTCGGCCGGCTCGGAGAGGCCTCGCTCGGGCGCATGTGGGAGCAGGTCCTCATGCCCCTGTTCGCGTGGCGCTACGAGAAGTTCGACATCGACAAGTACCCGTGGGACGAGGGCCTCGAGGTGCTCATGCTCGTCGCCTGCGAGGCGATGCGCGGGCATCTCTCCGGCCCCGAGCGCACCGGCGACTTCGAGCTCTACGAGACCGAGGACCGCTATGTCCTGCGCTTCGACCCATGCGGGTCGGGTGGCCGGACGCTGCGCGGCGACACGATCGAGGGCACGCCGCCGCGCACCGAGGCGCCGTATCGGTGGTCGGTCTCCGAGGAGCCGCACACGTGGAACCACGGGCAGAAGGGCGTCTGCCACTACTGCACCCACTGCATCTTCCTCATGGAGGAGATCCCGATCGACCGCTTCGGCTACCCGGTGCGCGTCGTCGACCCGCCCGTCCTGGGCGGGACCGAGCCCGACGGCTCGCCGCAGAAGTGCCAGTGGACGATGTTCAAGGACCCCACCACCGTCCCCGAGGAGTACTACGAGCGGGTCGGCCGCAAGAAGCCGGACGTGTTCGGCTCCAGCCACCATGCGTCCGACGACCTGCCCGACGTGACCGTCGCCATGCCCGGCGCCGGCTGACCAAGGAGCGCGCACCCGAATGGCCGACCTCGCCCTTGTCGACACGCACGTCCACTTCTGGGACCTGGAGCATGAGAAGCTCGAATACGTCTGGCTGACGCCGGACGCCGTCCACCCCATCCTCGGCAACATCGACGCCATCAAGTTCCCGGTCTTCGACGGGGCGGCCTACGGTCGCGAGGTCGAGGGCTCGGGCGTCGTCAAGGCCGTGCACGTCCAGGCCGCGATCGGGTCCGAGGACCCCGTCGAGGAGACCCGCTGGCTCCAGGAGCAGCACGACGCGACGGGCTGGCCGAGCGCGATCGTCGCCGACGTGCGGATGCAGGCCGACGACGTCTCCGAGCAGCTCGACCGCCACGCAGACGCCTCGCCGCTGCTGCGCGGCTTCCGCGACTTCGCCGAGGGCGACTACCTCGTCGACCCGGCGTTCGCGCGGGCCTACGCGCTCCTCGGCGAGCGCGGGCTGTCCTACGATCTCGACTGCTTCTGGGAGAACATGCACAAGGCGCGCGACCTCGCGCGCAAGCACCCGGAGACGACGCTGATCCTCGGCCACGCCGGCTTCCCGCTGGAGCGCACCGACGAGTACTTCGCCAACTGGAAGCGGGGCATCTCGACGCTGGCGGAGGCCGAGAGCGCGGTCTGCAAGATCTCGGGGCTCGGCATGGGCGACCCGTCGTGGACGGTCGAGTCGATCCGCCCGTGGTTCGAGCACTGCGTCGAGGCGTTCGGCGTCGAGCGCTGCTTCCTCGGGACCAACTGGCCGGTGGACAAGCTGTTCAGCGACTACGGCACGGTCGTGGACGCCTACGCCGAGATCGTGGCGCAGTACTCGCCCGACGAGCAGGTCGCGCTGTTCAGCGGCAACGCGGAGCGCATCTACCGGATCTGATCGAAGGGGAACAGCGGGCGCGGACGGCGGGCGTAGGCCAGCCGCGTGAGGTCAGCCGTGGTCGGGCCGCCGGTGGCCGCGACGATCGTGCGCTCGCTCACGTGGGCGAAGCCGGCGCGGTGGCTGACGTGCGACTTCGCCTGGACGACCGCGTAAGCCGCCGGGTCGGCGCCCAGGGCCTCGTAGAGCGCCGGGTCGATGACGCCGACCGAGCGGGCGTGGACGACGACGTCGACCGCGCCGCAGCGCACCAGCGCCGCCGCGCCGGTGCTGGCGCGGTAGCCCGCGTTGGCCGGATGCGTGTAGGCGAAGGTCCCGTCGAACGCCCGCAGCACCACGCCGGTCAGAGGGGTGCGCGCGTTGTACGCGTCCGGATCGCCCGTGCCGACCGTCAGCTCGACGTGGGCGCCCTCGCCGGCCGCGTGGGCGACGCGGGCGGCCGGCGGCGCGACGACGCTCAGCAGGATCCGTCGCTCGGGGTCGCTCAGTCCCAGCGCCGCCCGCAGCAGCTCGGTGCTGTCGCCCACGGCGCCGCCGTTAGTCGCGTCGCCGGCGTCCGCGAGGACGACGGGCGGCCGGTCGGCGAGGGCGGCGCCCAGCGCCTCCCCGACCGACGGCCCCGGCGGCGGCAGGAACGCCTCGCGCGCCTGCCACGCCCGCTCTATCAGGTCCTCCGCGGCCCGCCGCGCCCGCCGGTCGTCGCCGTCGGCGGTGACGACCGCCTTCCACGACAGGCCGGGCACGTCGATCCAGGGCTGCACCATCAGCAGTCCGGCGGCGAGCAGCCCCTCCTCGGCCTCCAGCTCGGCGCAGTGGGCCATCAGCGAGCGCAGCGGCTCGCGCCGGTCGTCGTGGTGCTCCGGCGGTGTGATCATCGGGCGCGAGGCGAGCGCCACGACGGGGCGGATGCGTCCGGCCAGCGCGGCGTCGAGCAGACGCGCCGCCTCGGCCCCGGTCCGCTCCGTGTCCACGTGAGGACACGTGCGATAGGCGGTCACCACGTCCGCCGCCGCGACCATCGCCGGGGTCAGATGCGCGTGGCAGTCCAGCGAGATCGCGATCGGCCTGCCCGGCCCGAGCCGCGCACGCAGGGCCGTGAGCAGCGTGCCCTCGGGGTCGTCGTCTCCGTGCGCCACCGCCGAGCCGTGGAGCATGAGGTAGGCGCCGTCGATCGACCCGTCGCACGGCTCGGTCACGAGTCGGACGACCTCGGCCAGCGCGTCGGCGGCGAGCGGCCGGCGCGGCGCCGACCAGGCGGCCAGCGAGGGCACCACCTCGTGGCCGGCATCCGCCAGCAGGCGCCACGCCGCGGCGAGCTCGCTGCGGACGCCGAGCGCGTCGGGGCCGATCTCCGCTCCCACGCGCCACACCTGGGCGCGGAAGTCGTCGACGGTGGTCGCACCCGGTGCGAACGTGTTCGCCTCCAGCGCGAAGGCGCCGACGAGGACGCGCATCACATGACCATCCCGCCGTCGTAGTTGATCGCCTGCCCGGTCATGTAGCTCGCGGCGTCGGAGAGCATGAAGCAGATCGCGGCGGCGCACTCGTCCGGGGTCGCGCCGCGCCCCAGCGGGACGGTCGCGGTGCGCAGGTCCGAGAGCTCGGAGGCGGTGATGCCGCGCAGCCGCGCGACCTCCTCGAGGACGCGGTCCTGCATCGGCGTGTCGATGATTCCGGGGCAGATCGCGTTGACGCGCACGTCCTGCGGGGCCAGCGCGTAGGCGAACGAGCGGGTGATCGCGAGGATCGCCGTCTTCGACGCCGCGTAGGCCGCGGTCTCGAGCGTCGCCGTGAGCTTCGCGGAGATCGACGAGAGGTTCACGATCGCGCCGCCGGAGGGCATCGTCGGGCCGAGCTGCTGGCAGAGGAAGAAGACCGACTCGACGTTGATGCGGAAGATGTCGCGGAACTCGTCGCGCGGCATCGTGAAGATGTCGCGCAGGCGGATGATCCCCGCGGCGTTGACGAGGTGGTCGGCGCCCGCGCCGACGGAGGCGACGGCGTCGCAGCCCTCCGCCGTGCCGAGGTCGGCGACCAGCACCTCCGCGCCCGCCTCGCGCACGGGCTCGAGCCGCGCCGCGTCGAGGTCGACCGCCAGCACCTGCTCTCCGTCGCGCAGCATCCGCAGCGCCACGGCCTGGCCGATGCCGCTCGCGGCGCCCGTCACCACCGCCCGCTTGCCGTTCATGCGCTCCACCTCCGTGGGTCGATCGGGGGCTGCACCCCCGGGTTCAGGGTGTGCCACTTGCGCAGCAGGTCGTCGTCGGTGAGCGGCGCAGCGGCGGCGCGCTCGACGCGCCGGCCGTCGACCGTGACGGCCGACACGGCGCCGGGCCGCAGCTCGATGCTCGTTCGCAAGGCGGCGACGCGCGTGTCGCGCAGCGCCCGCGCGTCGGCGGGGTCGAAGCCGAGCAGCGTCGCGGCGACGGCGTGCTGAAGGCTCCACCACGCGGCATCGGCGTCGTCAGGAGCGGGGTCGTCGGCGAGCGCGACGGCGGCCGGCGGCGCTTCGACGAGGACGGCGCCGACGCCGCCGCCCCCGGCGTGCTCGGCCGCCGCCTCCACCAGCGCCTGCGCGAAGCCGTTGGTCCCGTGGGCGCGAAAGGCGACCTCCTCCAGGGCCGACAGCGGGGCCGGGTCGGTCAGCCCGTCCGGCGCGCCGCCCATCGCGGCGAACAGGCCCCGCGGGTGCTCGAGGCCGTCGCGCGTCGCGTCGACCGCGCCCGCCAGTCGCGCGCAGCGCAGCGCGGTGGCCGCCGCGTGGTCGCGATGCAACGCGCGCGTCCCGGTGCGCTCCAGCACCGCGACGATGCTGCCGCCGGCGACCGAGGTCGCGTGCCCGGCGGCGGCCACGGGGTCGGTGCCCAGCGCCAGCGCCGCCGCCGCCGCGCCCCCGATGGCGCCCGCGGTCGTCGTGGCGTGCCAGTGGCGGCGGTGCTCGGCGCCGAGCGCGCGGCCCAGCCGGGCGGTGACCTCGTAGCCGACGTGGGCGGCGCGCCAGCGCTCCTCCCCTTCGGCGCCCGCATGCGCGAGCACCGGCCACACGATCGCGCCTGGATGGGTGAGCGACGGCAGGTGGACGTCGTCGCGGTCCAGCAGCGCGGCGGCGGCCGCGTCGCCCAGCCCGGGCGGCGCCACCCGGCGCCCGGCGCCCAGGCAGGCGAGGTGGTCGAGCAGCGCTCGGGCGCCCGCCCGCGCCGCCCGAGGCTCGTCGTAGGCGTCTAGCGCCGCCGCCACGAGGGCCTCGGTCAGCGTGGTCACGTCAAGCGGTACTTGGCCAGGACGTCCTCGCGCACCTCGACGCCGAGTCCGGGCCTGCGCGGCACGGCGACGAACCCGTCGTGCTGGGCGAACGGCTCGGTCACGAGCTCGTGCTGCATCGGGTTCTCCAGGGGCTTGAGCTCCTGGAGCAGGCAGCGCGGCGTCGAGGCCGACAGCGCGATCGAGGCGGCGGTGTTGACGGCGCTGGACCAGGCGTGCGAGTTGAACCACACGTCGTCGGCCTCCTCGACCAGCGCGATCACCCGCAGCACGCCCGTGATGCCCTCGGCCCGGCCGACGTCGCAGCCGATCACGTCGACGAGCCCCGTGTCGATCAGCGCGCCGAACCCGCGCGCGTCCCATTCGCGCTCACCGCCCGCGATCAGACAGCGGCAGTGGCCGCGCAGGCGTCGCAGGCTCTCATGGTTGTCGGGCTCGAAGGGCTCCTCGATCCACTTCAGGCCCTGCTCCTCGAAGGCGTCGACGCGGCGCACGGCCGTGTCGAAGTCCCAGACGAGCGAGGCGCCGCGGTCCATCATGATCATGGCGTCGGGGCCGACGGCCTCGCGCAGCAGGCGCACGAACTCGACGTCGCGCTCCACCTCGTAGCCCAGCCGGGTGCCGCCCTTCTTGCCCATGCCGATCTTCACGCCCGCGTAGCCGTCGTCGCGCACGTAGCGGCCGTGGCGCTCGGCCTCGCGCTCCATGCTCTCGTCGAAGACGTGGGTCGAGGCGATGACCGGCAGCCGCTCGCGCTCGGCCCCGCCGATCAGGTTGACGAGCGGTTGGCCGAGGAGCTTGCCCTTGAGATCCCAGAGCGCGATGTCGACGGCGGCGAGGGCGAACGCCGCCACGCCGCCGCGGTGGGCGTACCACCACGACGCGCGCTTGACTCGTCGCCAGGTGGCGACGTTCTCGAGCGGGTCGCTGCCGACCACCAGCTCGGCAATGCCCTCGACGAGCTGCGCCGTGGCTCGCGTGGCGTCTTCGAACATCGTGATGGCCTCGCCCCAGCCGACCGTGCCGTCGTCGGCCTCGACGCGTACGAACAACAGATGCCGGGTGTTGCCGTCGTCGTTGGGCTCGGGGTAGGCGACGGGGAACGACGAGACGCTGCGGACACGGGTCATGGCGTCGAGCGTACCGATTCCAGAATCGATTGCAAAGCGTGCCGCTCCCGCACGCGGCTCGGCCGTTCGTCCAGCCCCGAGGCGCAGGTTGCGGGATCCGCCCACCGCGGCCGATCCCGTCGACGATGCTCTCCGGAACGTCCACCTCCACCAGTGCGCTGCTCGCCGAGCAGCAGGCGCTGGCGCTGGTGGCGCACGACCTCGCCAACGCGAACACGCCCGCCCACCGCCCGACCGAGGTCGCCCG
>JANJUA010000397.1 GCA_024710825.1 Solirubrobacteraceae bacterium | reverse complement strand
TCGCCTCGTAGACGTGACGGCGCGCGAGCACCGCGCCGATGGCCGTGTAGCCGCCGCCGAGCCCCTTCGCCGTGGCGATCAGGTCGGGGACGACCGGGAGCTGCTCGGCGACGAACCAGCTACCGGTGCGCCCGAGCCCGGTGACGATCTCGTCGAAGCAGATCAAGAAGCCGTGCCGCTGCGCCCGCTCCGCCAGCCCCTCCCAGAACGCGTCGGGCGGAGTGTAGGCGGGCAGCGAGGCGGCGCTGACGCCCTCGCAGTAGTAGGCGCAGATCTCGTCGCCCACGTCGGCGAGGATCGCGTCGAGCGCGGCGAGCGCCCGCTCGCCGGTCGGGTCGAACCGCTTCGTGCTCGGCGGGATGTGGAGGACCTCGGGGAGGTACGGCGTCAGCGGGCCGTGCAGCCCCGGGCGCCCGGTGAGCGCGAGCGTCGCGAAGGTGGGGCCGTGATAGGCCTGCGCCGGGGAGATGATCCGCCAGCGCCCCGGCTGCCCCCGCTCGACGTGGTAGTTGCGGGCCAGGCGCAGCGCCGCCTCGTTGGCCTCCGCGCCGCCCGTCACGAAGCTCACCCGCGCGTAGTCGCCGTCGGCGGGCGCGTGCTCGACCAGCCGCCGGGCGAGCCGCTCCTGCTGCGGGTTGGTGAGCCACTCGTTGTGGGCGAAGCTGACGCGGCGCGCCTGGTCGCGCGCCGCCTCGACCAGGTCGCGGCGACCGAGGCCGAGCGTGGCGACCATGGAGCCGCCGCTCATGGCGTCGAGGTAGCGCGTCCCGTCGGCCTCTTCGAGCCACACGCCGTCGCCGCGGGCGATGAGCGGGTAGCTCGCATGGAGCTCCGGCGCGAGGACGTGCGACGTCCCCGGGAGCACGGCATGACTCATGAGCGATCCTCCAGGGGATAAGGTTTCATGTCGAGTCCTTTATACCAAATCGAGGGACGGGCTGGTATAAGCCCTCCCGTCCCCGCTTGAGGAGGAGCATGACGATGCCCACCAACCCCGCACCCGACGCCGTCGTCGAGGTGATCGAGCCGGCGACCGAGGCCGTGATGGCCCGCGTCCCCGAGGCCGACGCAGAAGCCGCGCACGCCGCGGTGGCACGGGCCAAGGCGGCGCTGCCCGCCTGGCGCGCCATGACGCCGCGCGACCGGTCGCTGCTGCTCGCCCGCATCGGCGCCGGCGTCGAGGCCGAGCTCGAGGAGCTCTCCCGGCTGGAGGCGCGCAACGCGGGCAAGCCGATCGGCGACGCCCGTGGCGAGATCGGCATCGTGGCCGACAGCTTCCGCTACTTCGCCGGAGCGCCGGAGCGGCTCCTCGGTCAGACGATCCCCGTGCCCGGCGGCGTCGACATGACCTTCCGCGAGCCGCTCGGCGTGGTCGGGCTGATCACCCCGTGGAACTTCCCGCTGGCGATCGCCTCCTGGAAGATCGCGCCGGCGCTCGCCGCCGGGAACACCGTCGTGCTCAAGCCGGCCGCGCTCACGCCGCTGACCGCGATCGAGCTCGAGCGCATCGCGAGGGAGGCAGGGCTGCCGGAGGGCGTCTTCACCGTGCTGGTGGGATCGGGCCGCGTGGTGGGCGAGGCGCTCGTCACCCATCCCGACGTGGCCAAGATCGCCTTCACCGGCTCGACCGCGGTCGGTCGCCGCATCGGCGCGCTGGCCGCGGAGTCGATCAAGCGCGTGACGCTCGAGCTGGGCGGCAAGTCGGCGACCGTCATCTGCGCCGACGCGGACCGCGAGGCGGCGGCCGCCGCCGCTCCCGGGGCGGTCTTCGGCAACGCCGGGCAGGACTGCTGCGCCCGCGCGCGCATCCTCGTGCAGCGCTCCGCCGTCGATCGCTTCCTGGAGCTGTTCGCGGCGCACACCGAGGCGCTGCGGGTGGGCGACCCGCTCGACGAGGCGACGCAGATGGGGCCCCTCATCTCCGCCGCCCAGCTGACCGACGTCGGCTCCTTCCTGGGCGAGGCGCCGATCGCGGCCCAGGGCAGCGCGCCCGACGGTCCCGGCTACTGGTTCCCGCCGACGGTGCTGGCGCCGGTCGCGCCGGACGCCCGGGCCGCCCGCGACGAGATCTTCGGGCCGATCGCCTGCGTGATCCCGTTCGAGGACGAGGCCGAGGCCATCGCCATGGCCAACGACACCATCTACGGGTTGTCGGGCTCCATCTGGACGCGCGACGGCGCGCGGGCCATGCGCGTCGCACGGGCGATCGAGTCGGGGACGCTGTCGATCAACTCGAACACCTCGGTGCGGGTGACCACGCCGTTCGGCGGGTTCAAGCAGTCGGGCATCGGGCGGGAGCTCGGCCCCGACGCGCTCGACCACTACACCGAGCTCAAGAACGTGTTCATGGCGACGACCTGCCGCGGGGGCCGGGCGGCGCGCGCGCCGCCGGGCCTCCGGTCGCTCAGCTCGCCAGCAGCGGACGGATGTCCCGGCCCACGACGGCGGCCGCATCCTCGATGTCCATCCCGGCGGGGACCAGCGCCGCCTCGGTGACGCCCGCGTCGCGGTAGCGGCGCAGCTGCGCCGCGCACTCCTCGGGCGTGCCGGAGATCGACAGCTCGTCGGCCAGCTCGTCCGTGATCGCGTCGACCGGGTCGACGCCCGCGTTGAGCCGCTCGAGGACCTGCAGGTACTCCTCGGGGGAGATCGCCTCGAGGTAGCCCGAGAGCGCGGCCATGACCGACTTCTGGCGGCGGTAGAGCTCGATCTCGCCTTCGATGAAGACGGCGATCATCGCCTTGGCCGCGGCCTTGGCCGACGCCGAGTCCGACGAGCAGCTGAACGGGAAGTACTGCACGACCTCGATCTCCTCGGGGTCGCGTCCCGCCTGCTCGGCGCCCTCGCGCAGCCACTGCTTGGCCGCGCGCACGTAGCCGGCCGGCTCGAGGATCGAGACGATCCACCCGTCGGCGATCTCGCCTGCGGTGCGCACCGTGCGCTCGCCCATCGCGCCGATGAACATCGGCGTGGGCTGGTCGACCTTGAAGCCGAGCTCGATCCCGTCGATCTGGAACGCCTTGCCCTGATAGGAGCTGCGCTTGCCGGCCAGCAGCTCACGGGCGATCTCGACGGACTCCTTGACCATGGTGCGGGGCAGCCTGTGCTCGAGGCCCATCTGCTCCACCCAGCTCTTGACCGAGGAGCCCATGCCGAGCACGGCCCGGCCCTCGGTGACCTCGGCCAGCGACCCGTAGTTCATGGCGAACAGCGTGGGGTGCAGCGTGTACGGGTTGAGCACCCCCACGCCGATGCGGATCCGCTCGGTGGCCAGCGCGCACGCGGTGGCCAGGGGCAGGGTGCCCCGATGCCAGAGGTCCTCGACCAGCCACATTGAGTCGTGGCCGTGGGCCTCGCCGGCCCGCGCCGCCGCGACCGTGGTGGCCGCGTCGACGCGGGTGACCATCAACCCGATCTTCATGCCTTCGCCTCCCGTACGCTCCATCTAGATCTTGGACACCTGCGCGTTGAACTCGGGGAACGAGAACGGCGGCAGGTCGTTGTTGATCTTGCCCTCGCCCGCGTCGGGATCGAGGTCGTCGCCGGTGATGAGCCACTGCGGCAGGTTGGTCACGAAGCTCTCGGGCTTCGCGTCCTTGGTCAGGTAGTCGACCATCATGCTCACCGCCATCTCCCCCTGCTGCGCCGAGGAGTAGTAGCGGTCGGCGGCCATCCACGGCGTGCCGAGCCACTCCAGCAGCTCCGGGTTGGCGTCCGAGGTGACGTGGGTGATCTTGATGTCCTTCTGCTTGAGGAAGGAGGCCACGCCGTTGCCCATCTCGGATGCGTAGGTGACGATCGCCTTCGCGTCCGGATGCGCGGAGAGCAGGTTCTGGGCCGCGGTGATGGCGTCCGAGCGGACGTAGTTGCCCGGCTGCTCGCCGGCGATCTGGTAGTCGGCGGTGAGCGTGTCCTTGATGCCGGTGGTGATGGCCTCGTTGAAGCCGTCGCCCTGGACGCCCGGGATCAGCAGCACCTTCCCGCCGCCCGGGTTCTCCTTCATCACGAACTCGGCGATGAGCGGCCCGCCCTCGCCGGAGTTGTCGATGTGGATGACCCCGATGTAGTTCTCGTCGGCCGGGCTCTCGGCCTCCCACAGGTAGTTGATGACCGGGATTCCCGCCTTGGCCGCCAGCGCGGCGCCGCGCTGGCCCGACGCGACGTTGACCGGCCCCATGACCAGGCCGTCGACCTGCTGGGCGATCAGGCTCTGGATGTTCTTCAGCTCGTC
>JANJUA010000393.1 GCA_024710825.1 Solirubrobacteraceae bacterium | reverse complement strand
GCCCGGCGCGGCCGGATGCGGCGCGGGCGCCGGCGGGCCGTCGGAGCCGCCGCCGTCGTCGTCGCGCGGCCACAGGCTGCGCCAGTCGGCGCCCGAGGACCGCACGATCGAGGCGATCAGCACCAGCCCGCCCACCACGTGGGCCAGCAGCGTCAGCAGGAGCGCGAGAACCTCCCCCGTCATCGCCCCTACGGTACCGCGAGCGCGCCGCGGACGCGCGCCAGCGCCAGCACCGCCTCCGCGGCGTGGCGGCCGCTGTCGCGCTTGCCGCCCCCGGCGCGCGCCAACGCCTGCTCCATCGTGTCGACGGTGAGCACGCCGAACGCGCACGGCACCTTCGTGCGCAGCTGGACCTCCTGGATGCCCCGCGCGCTCTCCTGGCAGACCCAGTCGTAGTGGTCCGTCTCGCCCCGGATCACCGCGCCGAGGCAGGCGATCCCGTCGTAGCGGCCCGACTCGGCCGCCAGCAGCGCCGCCATCGGAAGCTCGAACGCGCCCGGGACGTCGAGGCGGTCGACCTCCTCCACGCCCGCCTCCGCGAACCGGGCCCGCGCGCCGGCCTCCAGCCGATCGGCGAGCTCCTCGTAGAACCTCGCCACGCAGAGCGCGATCCTCACGACCGCTCCTCCCGCAGCATCTCCTCGTCGACGTTGAGCCCCTGGTGGTGCAGCATGTGGCCCATCCGCTCGGCCTTCGCGCGCATGTAGGACTCGTTGTGCGGGTTCGGCAGGTGCTCGATCGGCACCTGCGCCGACACGGACAGCCCGTAGCCCTCCAGCCCGCGGATCTTCTTCGGGTTGTTCGTCAGGATCCGGATCGACGAGAGGCCGAGGTCCACCAGAATCTGCGCTCCGATGCCGTAGTCGCGCAGGTCGGCCGGGAGCCCGAGCTGGAGGTTGGCGTCGACGGTGTCGAAGCCCTCCTCCTGGAGCTTGTAGGCGCGCAGCTTGTTCAGCAGGCCTATCCCGCGGCCCTCCTGGGCCAGATACAGCAGCACGCCGGAGCCCTCGCGCTCGATCATCGCCAGCGCCGACTCGAGCTGCTCGCCGCAGTCGCAGCGCAGCGAGTGGAAGACGTCGCCGGTGAGGCACTCCGAATGCACCCGGACGAGCACGTCGTCGGCGCCCTCGACCTCGCCCTTGACGAGCGCCACGTGGTGCTTGTCGTCCACCAGCGAGCGATAGCCGACCGCCGTGAAGTCGCCGAAGGTCGTCGGCAGCCCGGTCGACACGACCCGCTCGACGAGCTTGTCGTGCTTGCGGCGGTAGGCGATCAGGTCCGCCACGGTGATCATCTTCAGCCCGTGACGCTCGCAGTAGCCCACGAGATCCGGCACGCGGGCCATCGTGCCGTCGTCGTTCATGATCTCGCAGATCACCCCGGCGGGGTTGACGCCCGCCAGCCGCGCGAGGTCGACGGCCGCCTCGGTCTGACCGGTGCGCTCCAGCACGCCGCCCGGCTTGGCCTTGAGCGGGAAGACGTGGCCCGGCTGGACGAGATCGCGCGGCGCGCTCGCGGGGTCGATCGCGACCTGGATCGTGTGGGCGCGGTCCGCCGCGCTGATGCCCGTCGTCACGCCCTCGCGGGCCTCGACCGACACCGTGAACGCCGTCTCGAACGCCGACTCGTTCTTCGCCGCCATGAGGTCGAGGCCGAGCTCGTCACAGCGCTCCGGGGTCAGCGCCAGGCAGATGAGCCCGCGCCCCTCCTTGGCCATGAAGTTGATCGCGTCCGGCGTGGCGAACTGGGCCGCGAGCGTCAGGTCGCCCTCGTTCTCGCGGCTCTCGTCGTCGCAGACCACGACCATCCGCCCGGCGCGGATGTCGTCGATGGCGTCCTCGACGCTCGCGAACGGCTTCGTCGACGCGCTCACCTCGACGCTCCGATCAGCTTCTCCACGTACTTGGCCAACACGTCGACCTCCAGGTTCACGGGCCGTCCGGGATCGGCGGCCCCGAGCGTAGTCCGCTCGATTGTCTCGGGGATCAGCGACACGGCGAACGACTCGTCGTCGACCGCGCTGACGGTCAGCGAGACGCCGTCGACGGCGATCGAGCCCTTCTCGACGACGTAGCGCAGCAGCGCCGGATCGGCCTCGATCTCGACGACCCTCGCGAAGCCGTCGTCGCGCACGGCTCGGACCGCGCCGACGCCGTCGACGTGGCCCTGCACGACGTGGCCGCCCAGCCGGTCCGCCGCGCGCACCGGCAGCTCGAGGTTCACGCGCCCTCCGGGCGCCAGCTCGGCCAGCGAGGAGCGCCGCAGCGTCTCGCGCATGACGTCGGCGCCGAACAGCTCTCCTCCGCACGGTCCGACGGCGGTCAGGCAGACGCCGTTGACGGCGATCGAGTCGCCCTCGGCGAGCTCCGCGGCGAGCGGTGAGCGCACGGCCAGGCGCACGCCGGCGGCCGTCTCGTCGACGCGCGTCACCTCTCCCAGATCCTGGACGAGCCCGGTGAACATCAGGCCGCTACCACTCCTTCAGGCGCGCGCTTATGAGCAGGTCCGAGTCGACGGACTCGCACGTCATCGTCAGCGCGCGGGTGGCCTCCGCGATCCGCTCGACCCCCTTCCCCTCCAGCGGATCCCGGGCGGCGCGACCGCCGACGAGCAGCGGCGCCAGGAACAGGCGCACCTCGTCGATCTCGCCGGCGTCGAAGAACGCGCCCGCCAGGTGCGGCCCGCCCTCCAGCAGGATCGCGGTGATCCCCTGGTCGCCGAGCTGCACCAGCGCCGAGCGCACCCGCGCCGGCTCGTGCTCGCCCGAGGCGATGAGGACGTCGGCGCCGGCGGCCTCGAGCGCGGCGACGTCGCGCCGGTGCGCGGCGCGCGAGACCACGACGGTCAGCGGGACCACGCCGGCCGCGGAGACGAGCTGGCTGTTCAGCGGCAGGCGCGCGAGCGAGTCGAAGACGATGCGGCGCGGCTGACGGCTGACGCCGTCGAACCGGGCGGTCAGCTGCGGGTCGTCGGCCAACGCGGTGCCCACGCCCACGACCACGGCGTCCACCGCGGCGCGCCACTCGTGCGCGAGGTGGCGGCTCGCCTCGCCGGAGATCCACTTGGAGTCGCCGGTCGGCGTCGCGACCTTGCCGTCGAGGGTCATCGCGGACTTGAAGAGGACCCAGGGCCGACCTGTGCGGGCGTGCTTGCGGAAGGCCTGGTTGCCGAGCCGGGCGCGGGTGGCGAGCTCGCCGTCGGCGACCACCACGTCGATCCCCTCGTCGCGGAGGATCCCGAGGCCGCGTCCGCTGGCCTTCTCGCTCGGGTCGTCGGACGCGACGACCACGCGCGCGATCCCCGCGGCCACGATCGCCTCGGTGCACGGCGGCGTGTGGCCGTGGTGCGCGCAGGGCTCGAGCGAGACGTAGAGCGTGGCGCCGCGCGCCGCGTCGCCGGCCGCGCGCAGCGCGTTGACCTCCGCGTGCGGGCCGCCGTAGACCTGGTGCCAGCCCTCCCCCACGACCTCCTCGCCGCGGACGACGACCGCGCCGACGGTCGGGTTCGGCGTAGCGCGCCCCGCGCCGCGCCCCGCGAGCTCGATCGCGCGGGCGAGATGCAGATGATCGATCTCCGTGGTCAGGGCCACATGGAGAGGATAGGCGGGGCGTCAGGCCGTGCACTCCCCGCCGCTGAGGCGGTAGACCTCCATGACCGGCCCCGGACGCTCGTAGGCGAGCGGATAGAAGTCGAAGGACCAGTCGAAGTTGAAGTCGACGGGCCCGCGTCCCGGCCGGTACGGGCTCGCCCGGTACACGAGCTCGGCCTCGCGCTCCAGGCGCCGGTAGTAGGCGATGGCGCCGGGCACGACCTCCGGCTCGGCCTCCGCCCGGCCGCGCTGGGTCGAGCCGGACAGGACCCAGCAGTAGCCGGCCTTCAGGTAGTCGTCGACGAGCTCGGGCTGGAGCGTCCGCTCGTAGTCCTCGATGTTGACCGCCGGGCGCTCCTCCACCTCGTAGCGGCGGCCGTCGTCGGCGAACCGCGCCCGCAGGCCCGGCCACTTGATCCAGCGCGCGCCTCTCGCCGAGCCGACGTCGGTGGCCCAGGCGTCGGGCACCACCGGCTCGACGACCACCCGGGTCCCGCGCGGTACGTTCTCCACCATCCACGCCCGGGCCTGGTTGCGCGTGTCCTCGCGCTGGAGCGTGAAGCCGATGTGCACGCTGGCGACGACGCCCTGCGCGCACAGCGCCACGATCGCCACCGCGCCCAGCGACGGCCCGGCCGCCGGCCAGCGGTGCGCCAGCGCGTCCACCGCCACGACCGCCGCCCAGGCCGCCAGCAGGCACAGCACCGGCAGGATCGGCATCAGCCAGCGGCCGAAGTAGCGCTCCTGGATGCCCATGAACAGCAGGAAGGCGACAACCGCGGGCACGAGCGTCCAGAACGCCGCCCGGTCGCGCAGCCACAGCCCGACGGCGCCGCCGAGCGCCGCCAGCGCCGGGACCCAGCCGAGGCCCCAGGTCAGCACCCACGCGTAGTAGGCGAAGCCGCTGCTCGCCGTCAGGCCGAGCTTGCCGCCCACCTCGCCGGAGGCCTCCGACTGGTGGCGGATGCCCTCCCAGAACGCGTCGAAGTCCAGGACCGCGTACGGGTTGGCGACGACGAACGTCACGAGCGCCAGCACGCCGGCGCCGGCGAGCGCCAGCCAGGCGCGCCGGTGCGCCGCCGCGGCGACCAGCGCGAGCAGCACGATGCCGCCGGTGTACTTCGTCGCGCAGGCCAGGCCGAGCCCGACGCCCGCCATCGCGAAGTCGCGGCGCCGGCCGCCGCGCAGGACGCCCGCGATGCCGGCGAGCGCGAGGCACACGGGCGCGAGCGTCGGCGAGTCGTTGAGGCCCAGGTGCCCGTAGAACACGGGCAGGAACGCGACCGTGAGCACACCCGCGGCGAGCATCCCGACGCGGCGGTCGAACAGCCGCGCCCCGGCGAGGTAGAGCAGGCCGACCGCGATGGCGCCCAGCGCGGCCGACGTCAGCCGGGCCAGCTCGAATACGCCGCTGGGGTCGGAGGCGAAGCTGGCCGAGACGGCCTCCCGTCCCCCGTAGGCGACGAGCAGCACGAGGTGGAGCAGATACGTGTATGCGGGCGGGTTGACGAAGTAGTCGGGGTCCCAGCCGTGGCCGAAGAGGCCGATCGCCGTCGGCACGAAGTGGGCGTTCTCGTCGACGTTGTAGACGTACGGCAGCCCGTGGCTGACGCCGCGGCTGCGCAGATGGAAGGCGACGAGCAGCAGGAGCGCCAGGCCCGCCCGCCACGCCCAGCGCCGAGGGTCCGCGGCGGCACGCGGTGTCGGCTCGCGACGGCGGCGAGAGGCGGTGCGGCGCGGCGGGGCGAGCTCGTCAGCAGCGGACATAGGCGGCGAAGTAGCGGCTGGTCGCGACGCGCACGAACCCGTCGGGCGGCAGGTTCAGGCGGGGCGCGACGCTTCGATCGGTGAACACCCACTGGCTCAGCGCGTTGCGTCCCGTGACGACGATCGCCAGCCCGCGACGGGCGGCCCGCCGAGCGGCGGGGGAGCGGTCCGAGCGGGCGACCACGCCGTCCGCCCCGCGATCCAGCAGCCAGCGGACGTCGGGCACGAGCTTGTGCGTCGGCACGGACACGGCGCCGCAGCTCAGGCCCTCCTCGATGGCCGGGTCCGCCAGCAGGGCGCTCAGCGAGGCGTGCGATTCGGTGCGGATGTCGAGCTGCTGGGTCATCTTTCCGGGGTCGATGTGGATCGCGGTCCAGACGACGCCCGCGACCACCACCGCCACGCTGCCCGCCGCCCACCAGCGCCTCGTCGGCGCGTCGTCGCGCAGCATGGCGAAGCCGGCGAGGGTAACGGCGGCGAACACCATGACCATGAGCGCCGAGACGAGCAGGTAGCGCTGGATCACCGACAGGCCGGCGATCGCGACCGCCGTGAACGTCCCCAGGCCCGAGAGGAGCCCCACCAGCGGCACGACCGAGCGGCGGGGCGCCATCCAGATCGCCAGCAGGATCCCCGGGACCGCGGCGGCCAGCACCGGGCCCTTGTCGAGGCGCAGCAGGAACTCCTGGGTCGAGGACGGCACCGCCGACAGTCCGGCCGCCCGCCCGAGCTCCTCCGCCAGGCCGCTCGTGGAGTTCAACGAGAACAGCGGGTCGCCCGTCGCCCAGCCGTCGAGCAGCAGCCACGCGGCCGGGCCGGCGGCGACGAGCGCCGCGTACAGCGCCCGGCGCGGCCACGAGGCGCCGGGCAGGCACCACAGGAAGTAGACGCCGAGCAGCACCCAGGCCTCCGGACGCAGCCAGGCGGCGAGCAGCAGCAGCGCGAAGACCGGCAGCCCCGCCCGCCGACGCGAGATCTCGATCGCCCCCGCCCACACCACCAGCGCGAGGTAGGTGATGTCGAGGTAGCCGCGGATCGCCAGGAAGGCGTAGTCGAAGCGCGTGCAGAGCAGGACCACCGCCACGGCGCCGACGAGCGCGCCGAACGAGAGCCGCGCCAGCCGGTAGAGCCCGGCGCAGAGGGCGACGAACGAGGCGAGCGAGCAGAAGACGAGCACGCGGTCGGCGCCCTCGCCGAGCAGCGACAGCAGCGCGCCGAAGGCGACCGCCAGCGGGTGCTCGGTCGGGTGCCGGTAGCCCTCGAACGAGGGCTTGTGGCCGTCGAGCAGCTCACGGCCCCAGATGAGCGAGTAGTAGGAGTCGTAGTTCGGGTAGGTCGGGTAGGCGAAGAACCCGATCAGCGCGAGGACGCAGAGACCCGCGAACGCGAGCTTGGCCCACGTGGCGGCGGAGATCGTGCGCAGCCCCGAACGAGCGCGCAGGCGGGTGAACGTGGCGCTCGCCATGCTTTACTGACCCGCGAGTCTATGAAGCTCATCATCCAGATCCCGTGCTTCAACGAGGAGGCCCAGCTTCCGGCGACGCTCGCCGACCTCCCGCGCGAGGTCCCGGGCTTCGACCGCGTCGAGTGGCTGGTCATCGACGACGGCTCGACCGACCGGACCCTCGAGGTCGCGCGCGAGCACGGCGTCGACCACATCGTGAAGCTGACCAACAACAAGGGCCTCGCCGCTGGCTTCCAGGCCGGACTGGACGCCTGCCTGAAGCTCGGCGCGGACGTGATCGTCAACACCGACGCCGACAACCAGTACTCGGCCGCCGACATCCCGAAGCTCGTGCTTCCGGTCGTCGAGGGGCGGGCGGACATGGTGGTCGGCGACCGTCAGGTGATGACGATCCAGCACTTCTCGCCGCTGAAGAAGTCGCTTCAGCGGCTCGGCTCCTGGGTGGTGCGCCAGGCGTCGGAGACCGACGTGCCCGACACCACCTCCGGCTTCCGCGCCTACAACCGCGAGGCGGCGCTCCAGGTGGCGGTCGTCTCGCGCTTCACCTACACGCTGGAGACGATCATCCAGGCGGGCAAGATGCTCGTCGCCACCGACCACGTGCCGATCGGGACGAACCCCCAGACGCGCGAGTCGCGGCTGTTCCCGTCGATGTGGTCCTACGTGCGGCGCAACGGCCTGTCGATCTTCCGCATCTACTCGCAGTACGAGCCACTGCGGATCTTCTGGAGCCTGGCGGCGCTCGTGGGCCTGGCGGCGCTCGTCGTCTGGGCGCGCTACCTCTACTTCTACGTCGACGGCGACGGCGCCGGCCACGTCCAGTCGCTGATCCTCGGGGCGGTGCTGTTCAACGCCGCGCTGCTGCTGGGGGCGCTCGGCGTGATCGGCGATCTGCTCGCCGCCAACCGGGTGATGCAGCAGCGGACCTTCGAGCGCGTGCGCCGAATCGAGCTGCAGCTCGGCATCCCGCCGTCGCACTACGAGCCCGGCGCCGAGCCGACCGGGCAGAAGGCGACCACCGGCGCCGACGCGCCGGGGCGGGAGACGATCGAGGTATGAGCGGCGTCACCGTCGACGCCGAGGGCACGGTCACCGGCAACACCTACGACAAGTACGGCTCGACGAACCCGGTCGTAAGGCGTCTGATGGCGGGCTTCGAGCGGACGCTGGACGAGCTGTTCGCCCGCGCCGCGCCGACCTCGCTGCTCGACGTCGGCTGCGGCGAGGGCGTGCTCGTGGAGCGCTGGGCGAAGCGGATCGACGGCAACGTCGTGGGGATCGACCTCGACGACCCCCGGCTGCACGCCGAGTGGGAGCGGCGCTCGGCGCCGAACCTCGAGTACCGGGTGATGAAGGCGGAGAACCTGCCGTTCGCCGACGGCGAGTTCCACGTCGCCACCGCGATCGAGGTGCTCGAGCATGTGCCGGACCCGGCGCACACCCTGTCGGAGATGGCGCGGGTGGCGAGCGGCTGGCTGCTGGTCAGCGTGCCGCGGGAGCCGCTCTGGCGGGGGCTGAACATGGCCCGCGGCGCGTACCTCAAGGACCTCGGCAACACGCCCGGGCACGTGAACCACTGGTCGAGGCGCGCGTTCGTGGCGCTGCTTTCGCGGCATGGCGAGGTGGTCGAGGCGCGCTCGCCCTTCCCCTGGACCATGCTGCTTGTCCGCCTCCCGTAGCGCGCGGAGCCCCGCCTCCTACGGTCGGGGCGCTCGGATCCTGAGCGTCGGGATCGCGGCCACCGGCGTCTTCACGTTCGCGTACTTCGCGGTCGCCTCGCACGTGCTCTCCGACGTCGAGGCCAAGCGCCTCGACGTCCTCTGGTCGGTGATGTTCGTGATCATCTCGGTGATCTACCGGCCGATCGAGCAGCTGCTGTCGCGGACGCTCGCACGGGAGCGGGCGCTCGGCGTCCGCCGCCACGCGGTCCGCACGCCGCTCGCGCTCCAGGCTACGTTCGCCGCCGTGTTCCTCGCGCTCGCGCTGGCGCTGCGCGACCCGCTGGAGAACGAGCTCTTCGACGGCTCGGCGACGCTGTACTGGGTGCTCGTCGCCGGCACGCTGTTCTACGCGGCCAGCTACTTCGCGCGCGGCTGGCTCGCCGGCCATCAGCAGTTCGGGCTCTACGGCGGGCTCGTGCTCATGGAGTCCGTCTCGCGCTTCCTGTTCCCGCTCGCGGTGGCGGTCGGGATCGCGTCGGGGCAGGCCGCGGTCGCGCTCGGCATCGCGGCGGCGCCGCTCGTGTCGCTGTTCGTCGTCCCGATCGCGTTCGCGCGGCGCGACCAGCCGATCGACGTCGACGCCGAGGAGATCGCCGAGGGGGTGACGGTGCGCGAGAGCGGCGGCTTCGCGGTCGCCGTCGCGGGAATCATGCTCGCCGAGCAGACGCTGCTCAACGCGGCGGTCCTCACGACGGAGATCACCGCGTCGGATGCCGTGCTCGCCGGGATCGTCTTCAACGTCTTCCTCATCACGCGCGCGCCGCTCCAGCTCTTCCAGGCCGTGCAGACCTCGCTGCTGCCGCACCTGAGCGGGCTGGCGGCGACGGCGGGCGACGAGGCGTTCCGCCGGGCGGTGCGGGTCACCGTCCTGGCCACCCTCGGCTTCGGCGCGGCGGTGGCGCTCGGCCTGCTGGCGATCGGCCCGTGGGCGATGAGCACGGTGTTCGGCCAAGACTACGACTACGGGCGCGTCGGCCTGGCGCTCGTCGGCGTCGGGATGGGCCTGCACCTCATGGCGGGCACGTTCAACCAGTCGGCGTTGGCGCGCGGCCGCGCCGGGCGGGCGGCGGCCGCCTGGCTGGCCGCCGCCGCGGGCTTCGTCGCGTGGACGCTGCTGCCCGTGGTCGACGACCAGCTGCTGCGCGCCGAGATCGGCTACGCGGCGGCCACCGCCCTGCTGTCGGCGCTGCTCTGGCGCACGCACGCCGGCGCTCGCGGTGCCGGCGGCGGCATCGCGGCGCCGCCGGCCGCTGCCCGCGAGCGGTAGCCGGGCCCCGTGCGCACTCCTACTCGTAGGCGAGCGCGTCGAGCACGTCGAGCTTCGCCGCCCGTCGCGCCGGCGCGATCGCCGCGAGGATGCCCGCGACCGCGCCCAGGACCAGCAGCACGACCAGCGTCACGACCGGGATCGACAGGATGAACCCGTCCTCCTCGAGCGGCTGGGCCACCGCCAGGGCGAAGATCACGCCGAGCACGACGCCGATGACCGCTCCGATCAGGGACGTGATCACCGCCTCGTAGCGGACCATCGTGCGCACCTGGCGCCGCGACGTGCCGATCGCGCGCAGCATCCCCAGCTCGCGCGTGCGCTCGTAGATCGAGAGCACGAGCGTGTTGACGATGCCGAACAGCGACACGATCACGGCCAGCGACAGCAGCACGTAGATCAGCGCGAGCAGGCCGTTGATCATCCCCGCCTGCTGGTCCTTGAACTCGTCGATGGTCAGCGCCTCGGCGATCGGGAAATGCTGCTCGAGCTGCCGGTCGACCTCGGCCTTGACGTCCGCCTCGTTCGCCGGATCGACGCCGAGGAACACGATCGCGTCCTGGTTCTCGCCGAAGCTCTCGCGCGCCAGCGCGTCGGAGACCGTGAGGTCCGCGAACACGCCGGTCTGGTCGTCGACGATGCCGCGGACGGTGAGGTCCAGGCGCTCGCGCACGGGCGTCAGCACGTCGAGGCGGTCGCCGACCTTGAGGTCGTGCTTCTCGGCGTAGCCGTCGCTCACGATCACGCCGTCGTCGCCGAGTTCCGCGAACGTGGCGTCCGAGCCCTCCTTCCAGGTGGTCTGGAAGAGCTGCGGGAGCGTCGCGGGGTCGATCGCGCTGACGCTCGACTTGCCGACGTCGGCGACGCGGCTGGTCGAGAACTTCAACGGCGAGGTCTCCTCCACGCCCGGGACCTGCCCGAGGGCGGGCGCGACCTCCGCCGGCAGCGCGGTGAAGCCGTCCGTGTTCTGGACGATCAGCGTACCGGGCTTGGCCGCGGTGTCGACCGCGTTGTCGATCGTCGCCTGCACGCCGGCGGCGAAGATCGAGACGAACGCGACGAGCGTCACGCCGATCATCAGCGCCGACGCCGTGACCGCCGTGCGGCCCGGCTGGCGGATCGCGTTCTCGCGGGCGAGGCGCCCCATGATCCCGCGCATGCTCTCCAGGGGCCGGCCGATGAGGTTCGCCAGCGGTGGGACGAGCTTCGGCGACAGCAGCGCCACGCCGAGGAACACGAGCAGCGCGCCGAGGCCCACCAGCTCGATCCCGGCGCCGCCGAACAGCCCGCCGGCCAGGGCCGCCGCGCCGAGCAGCGTCAGCGCCACCCCGCCGGGCGTGACGAAGCGACGGCCGCGGCCCTCGGGCAGCACCGCGCCCTCGCGCAGCGCGGCGACCGGGGGCACGCGTGTCGCCCGCAGCGCGGGCGCGAGCCCGCTGACCAGGGTGACGAGCGTCCCGACGAGCAGCGACACGACGATCGTCCGGGCGGCGATGACCATGCCCTCGGCGGGCAGCTCGGCCCCGACGGCCTTGAACAGCCCGGTCAGGCCGGGCGCGAGCGCGAGCCCGAGCGCGAGGCCGAGCAGCGAGCCGATGAGCCCGATCAGCAGCCCTTCGAAGATCACGGTGCCCATCACCTGGCGCTTGGAGGCGCCGAGGGTGCGCAGCAGCGCGAACTCCCGCATCCGCTGCGCGACGGTGATCGAGAACGTGTTGAAGATGATGAACGCGCCGACGAACAGCGAGATTCCGGCGAACGCGAGCAGCGCCGTGCGCAGGAAGCCGAGATCGTCCTGGATGTCCTGGGCCTGGCGGTCGGCGTTCTCCTTGCCGGTGCGGACCTTCACCGTGTCCGGGGCGATCTGCCCGATGGCGTCGCGCAGCTGCGTCGGGCTGGTGCCCGACGCGGCCTGGACCGCGATCTCGTCGAAGCGCCCCTCCTTGCCGGCGAGGCGCTGCGCCTCCGGGAGCGTCGTCAGGGCCACCACGGCGCCGCCCATCGTCTCCTGGCCGCCGAACGTCAGCAGGCCCACGACCTCGAGATCCTCTCGGGGGCCGGCGCCGACGACCTCGACCGTGTCGCCGACGGCGACGCCGGCGTCCTCGGCCACCGACTCGAGCAGCGCGACCTGGCCGGCCTCGGTCGGCAGCGAGCCGTCCACGGCCTCGAAGGCCTCGAAGGGCTCCGGCTGGGTGGAGGCGATGAACGTCGGGGGTCCGGTCGCGCCGAGACGGTCGCCCTCCTGGTCGAAGACCGCCGCGCCCGGGGTGAAGATCGAGCCCGCGGCGGACTCGACCCCGTCCACGCGCTCGACGTCGCCGAGGAACGACGCCGGGATGGTCGTGGCGACCGTGCCGTCGTCGCTCTCCACCGCGTCATCGGGCGAGACGGAGACGTCGGTGCCCTCGTACGCGCTGGTGAAGATGGTGTCGAAGGAGCGGTTGATCGTGTCGGTGAGGATGTACGTGCCCGAGATGAGGGCGACGCCCAGCGCGACCGCGACGATCGTCAACACGACGCGCAGCTTGCGCGCGCCGAAGCCCCTGAGCGAGAGAGCGAGCATCAGGCCGGCGCCCCCTCGGTGGCATGGTCCTCGACGATGAGGCCGTCGGTCATGACGACGAGGCGGTCGGCGACGTCGGCGGCCTCCTGGTCGTGGGTGACCATGATGACCGTCTGGCCGAGATCGTCGACGGAGCGGCGCAGCAGCCCGAGCACCTCGGCCGAGGCCTTGGAGTCGAGGTTGCCGGTCGGCTCGTCGGCGAACACCACGGCGGGCTGCGAGATCAGCGCGCGCGCCACCGCGACGCGCTGCGCCTGCCCGCCGGAGAGCTCGGCCGGGCGGTGCGACAGGCGATCGCCGAGCCCGACGGTGTCGATGAGCTGCGCGAACCAGGCGCGGTCCGGCTTGCGGCCCGCGATCGAGAGCGGCAGGAGGATGTTCTCCTCCGCCGTGAGGACCGGCAGCAGGTTGAAGGACTGGAAGACGAAGCCGATCTTGTCGCGGCGCAGCGCCGTCAGACGCTTGTCGTCGAGCGTGGAGAGCTCCACGCCGTCGACGACGACCTCGCCGCTCGTGGGGCGGTCGAGGCCGGCCAGGCAGTGCATGAGCGTCGACTTGCCGGAGCCGGAGGGGCCCATGATCGCGGTGTACTGGCCCGGCGCGAACCCAACGGTCACGCCCGCCAGGGCGTTCACGGCGGCCTCGCCCTCGCCGTAACGGCGGTGCAGATCGGTGGCGTGGACGATGTCGGGTGGGGTCATGCGACGAGGATCGCCGCACGGGGCGCGCGGTGGAATACGGCTAACCCCACCCTGTTGGTGTGGCGGGCGCTAGAGGTGCCGGGGCCCGCCCGGGCCGCTGGAAGCGGCCGGAGCCGTGCGGGCCGGAGGCGGGCCCGCGTGGGCTCACGCCCTGAGATACGCGAGGACCGCCAACACCCGGCGGTGGTCCTCGGCGGCCGGCGCCAGCCCGAGCTTGCCGAAGATCGACGTGACGTGCTTCTCGACCGCGCGCTCGGTGATGACCAGCG
>JANJUA010000274.1 GCA_024710825.1 Solirubrobacteraceae bacterium | reverse complement strand
GCGCTCTGGTCGCGAGCTTCCCGGGTCCGCTGCGGCGCGTCGGAGACGGGCGTGAAGCGCGCTGAGGCACGTCGTCCGCGGCGAGCTGCCCGCGCGGTGTGAGCACCCGCTGGGCCGGGCGCTCACGCCTTCCCGGGCCTGAGCGCGTCGGCCCGGGTCGACGTCGCCGGACGCGTCGCTCGCGCCGCCGTCGCAAGCGGGCGAGGTCGCTCGCCCGATCTGCCCACATTCGTGCTTGACAGACCCAAGCGCGAGCCCTACTGTGACCCATCAAGTGGTGGCCGTGTTCACTATATGGCACCAAGGAGAGGGAGTCAGGGTCATGGGCGCAGCGCGCGCCGCAAGGTCGCGGCCGGTCCGGAAAGGGCACAGATGCTGAGGTTCCTGGTCAACCGGGCGCTCATCACGCTGCCGGTCCTGCTGCTGGTCATGGTCATCACCTTCGGGCTGGTCCAGCTCATCCCGGGCGACGCCGCGCGGCTCATCGCCGGCCCCGACGCGTCGCTGGCCACCGTCACCCAGATCCGGGAGAACCTCGGGCTCGATCGACCCGTCCTCGAGCAGTTCGCCTCGTACGTCGCCGGCGTCTTCCAGGGCGACCTCGGGCGGTCGCTCGTCGACAACCGCCCCGTGCTCGACATCATCGTCGAGCGCCTCCCGGCGACCATCCAGCTCGCCGTCATGGCGCAGCTCGTGACCCTGCTGCTGGCCGTGCCGGCGGGCATCGTCGCGGCGCGCGGCACCGGCCGGGTCGGCGGCGTGATCTCGTCGATCGTCCTCTACAGCGGCGCGGCGATGCCGAGCTTCTGGCTGGCGATCCTGCTCATCCTCGTCTTCGCGGTGCAGCTCGGCTGGCTTCCCGCCGGCGGCTACGTCCACCTCTGGGAGGACCCCGCGCGCAACCTCGAGCTCATGATCCTGCCGGTCGCAGCCGCGTCGGCGCGGCTCGTGACGATGACGGCGCGCTTCGTGCGCTCGGCGGTCCTCGACGTCTACAACGAGGACTTCGTCCGCGTCGCTCGCGCCAAGGGCATGAGCGAGCGCCGCCTGCTGGTCAAGCACATCCTGCCCGCGGCGCTCATACCGGTCATCACGATCAGCGGCATCACGCTCGCCGACATGCTCGGGGGCATCGTCCTCATCGAGGTCGTGTTCTCGATCCCGGGCTTCGGCCGGCTCATCGTCGACTCGACCTTCCGCAACGACTTCGTGACCGTGCAGGGCTGCCTGCTCGTGGCCGCGCTGTTCGTCGTCGTCGTCAACCTCCTGGTCGACCTCCTCTACGCGGCCGTCGACCCGCGGATCACCCTCTCGAGCAAGGCGACCGCATGAGCGCCGCCGCCGCCGACGCCGAGCTCGGCGCCGCCCCGCGTGCGGGCGTCCGTGAGCGCCTGCGCCGGTCGCGCGTCGTCCGCGCGCTGCGCCGCAACCCCCTGGCCCTGGCCGCGCTGGCCATCATCGTGCTCATGACGGGCGCGGCGATCCTCGCCCCGCTCGTCGCGCCGTACTCGCCCACGCAGGCCGATCCGGGCAACGTCTTCGCGTCGCCGTCGGCCGCGCACCTGCTCGGCACCGACTCGCTCGGCTACGACGTCTTCTCGCGCCTCGTCTACGGCGCGCGGGTCTCGCTCGCCGTCGCGGTTCTGTCGGTCGCCCTCGCGATCGCGGTCGGCGTGCCCCTCGGGGCGCTGTCGGGCTACTACCGGGGCATCGTCGGCGACCACCTGATCATGCGGGTGACCGACGCGTTCCAGGCGCTGCCGGCGCTGATCCTGGCGCTCGGCGTCATCGCCGCGCTGGGGCGGAGCATGACGACCGCGTCGATCGCGATCGCGGTGGCATTCGTCCCGCACTTCGTCCGCGTGACGCGCGCCCAGGTGCTGCTCGCCCGGCGCACCCAGTTCGTAGAGGCGGCGCTGGTCGCCGGGGCGACCGACGCCCGCATCCTGCGCAAGCACGTGCTGCCCAGCGCCGTCGGCCCGATCATCATCCAGGGGACCGTCGCGATGGGCACCGCGATGCTCCTCGAGGCGTCGCTCAGCTTCCTGGGCCTCGGCGTCCGGCCGCCCACCGCCAGCTGGGGCGGCGACCTGCGCAGTGCGCAGAGCTTCCTGTTCGAGGCGCCCTGGCTCGCCATCTGCCCGGGACTGGCGATCTTCATCGCGGTCCTCGCCTTCAACGTATTCGGGGACGGGCTCCGTGACGCCCTGGACCCGAGAGGTCAAGACGCCGTCCACGGCGGCAACTAGCTCACGAGGAGAGGAATCATGCTCAGAAGAGCCATACTCGCGATGGCGGTCGGTCTCGGCGCCATCGGCCTCGCCGCCTGTGGCGGCGCGTCCCAGGACGGAGCGGCGGGCGGCGGAACGCCCGCGGCGAAGGCGGACGCCGGTCCCGCGCCGCGCGGCGACAGCACGCTCCAGGTCGCCCTTCCGGAGGATCCCGCGAGCCTCGATCCCGCCACGTCGGCTGCTGCCGTCGAGCGCAACGTGCTTGCGCAGATGTACGACAACCTGGTCGACATCGACGCCGACCTTCAACCGAGACCGGGAGGCCTCACCGAGAGCTACGAGATGTCGGAGGACGGCAAGACGTACACCTTCACCCTGCGCGAAGGCATCACGTTCCACAACGGCGAGCGCTTCGACGCCGACGCCGTGAAGGCGCACTTCGATCGCCTCGAGGACGAGGAGCTCGCGTCGCCGTACCTCGAGGACTTCGAGTCGCTGGGGCTGGAGGAGGTCGAGGTCGTCGACCCGGGCACGGTGCGCTTCCGGCTCAGCCGGCCGAGCCCGTACTTCCTCTCGCTGCTCGCCGACCCCGCGGGCGGCGGCATCCCCGCGCCCGAGGCGGCCGCGCGCGCCGGACGCGACTTCGGCAACGAGCCGGTCGGCAGCGGTCCGTTCAAGCTCGAGTCCTGGAAGCGCGGCGACGCGATCACGCTCGTGCGCAACGACGACTACTGGAACCCCGAGGCGCCCAGCGCCGGCAAGCTCGTGTTCCGTGGCTTCGCGGACTCCAACAGCGCGCTCAGCCAGTTCCTCTCCGGGCAGCTCGACATCATCGCGCAGGTGAGCCCGCAGGGCGTGCGCGAGATCGAGGAGGGAGGCGACACCGTCCTCAACCAGGCGGGCATCTCGACCCTGCGCGTCTTCTTCAACTCCACGCGCGCCCCGTTCGACGACGTCCGGGTCCGACAGGCGGTCTCGGCGGCGATCGGGCGCGACACCGTGCGTCGGACGGTCATGCGCGAGGCCGCCGTGACCGCCGGGCAGCCGCTCGCGCCGATCGGGATCTACGAGACGATCGCGCAGGAGCCGCCGGCGCGTGACGTCGAACGCGCCAAGGAGCTGCTCGCGGAGGCGGGCCTGCCGGACGGCTTCGAGTTCACGCTCCTGATCTACGCGGACAACCAGGAGCACGCGCGCGCCGCCCAGCTCCTGGCCTCGCAGCTCGAGGAGGTCGGCATCCGCGTCCGCATCGAGCCGATGCAGCTCAGCGCGCTGCTCGAGCAGATCTCGGCGGAGCGCGACAACGACTACGACGCGACGCTGCTCGGCGGCGGCGCCGGCAACCCCGATCCGGTGCCGTGGCTCTACACGAACTTCGGTGAGCACGGCTCGTCGAAGTTCGGCGCCGCCAAGACCGACGCGATGGAGCAGGGCTTCCAGACCGCGCTCTCGACGCCCGACGTCGACGCCCGGCTCGAGGCGCTGCGCACCGTCAACAGCGAGATCGAGACGGAGGCGGCATCGCAGGCCACGCTGTGGTTCCTCAGCACGCTGACGGCGCACCAGTCCGGTGTGCATGGCGTCCGCCTGTCGCCGACCGGCACGCTCGACCTGCGCGGGGCCGGCAAGTGACACCGACGACGCGAGACAGCGGGGCCACGGACGGCCCCCTGCTCGACGTCCGGGACCTCTGCGTGGAGTTCCGGACCGACGCCGGGCCGGTGCGGGCGTGCGACCACGTCTCCTACACCGTCTCGGCCGGGGAGACCGTCGCGGTCGTGGGCGAGTCGGGCAGCGGCAAGTCGGTGAGCGCCCTGGCGGTCCTGGGCCTCGCCGTCCACAGCTCGAAGGCGACGGTCACGGGACAGGTGCTGTTCGACGGCCGTGACCTGTTGACCGTCGGGCGCGCCGAGATGCGCGACATCCGCGGGCGCGACGTCGCGATGGTCTTCCAGGACCCGATGACCTCGCTCAACCCGGTCCGGCGCGTCGGCTGGCAGATCGCCGAGATGATCCGCCTCCACGGCGATGTGAGCGACAAGCAGGCGCGGGGGCGCGCCGTCGAGCTCCTCGAGCTCGTCGGCGTGCCGCAGCCCGAAGCGCGGTGCGAGCAGTACCCGCATCAGTTCTCGGGCGGCATGCGGCAGCGCGCGATGATCGCGATGGCGATCGCGAACTCGCCGAAGCTCCTCATCGCCGACGAGCCGACGACGGCGCTGGACGTGACGATCCAGGCGCAGGTG
>JANJUA010000254.1 GCA_024710825.1 Solirubrobacteraceae bacterium | reverse complement strand
GGCTGGTCGACGGAGGCGACGTTCTTCGCCAACCGCGGCCCGAACCAGGCGTCGGCCCGCGACTTCTACGCGGACGAGCTCGCCAAGTACCTCGAGCGCGAGCGGCCCTACAGCCCGGGCCTGGTGGCCGCCGACGTCCCGGTGGACGCTGTGACCACCTCCGGCTCGGGCGTCGACCCGCACATCTCGCGGGACAACGCCCGCATCCAGGGGCGGCGGCTCGCGAAGCTTCGCGGCCTGACGTCGAAGCGCGTCGACGAGCTGATCGACGAGCACACCGACGGCCGCTTCCTCGGCCTGGTCGGCGAGCCCGGCGTGAACGTCACCGAGCTCAACCAAGCCCTCGACTCGGAGGCCCGATGACCTCGCGGCGCTCCACGTCGCTGTTCGCCGCCGAGATCCTGCGGCCGGGGCTGGTCGCGTCGCTGGTGAAGCTCGACCCGCGGGCGCAGATCCACAACCCGGTGATGTTCGTCGTCGAGGTCGGAGCGGTCATCACGACGATCGCCTGGCTCATCCAGGCGTTCGGCGGGTCCTCCGTCGGCGGTGGCGACGAGCCCGCGTGGTTCACCTTCGTCGTCGCGGTGTGGCTGTGGTTGACCGTCGTGTTCGCGAACCTCGCCGAGGGCCTCGCGGAGGGCCGCGGACGCGCGCAGGCGGCGAGCCTGCGCGCCATGCGGGCCGAGACGGCCGCCCGTCTGCGCGACGGGAGCACCAAGCCCGCTTCGCAGTTGGCCAGGGGCGACGTCGTGGTCGTCGTCGAGGGCGAGGTGATCCCGGGCGACGGCACCGTCGTCGAGGGCATCGCGTTCGTCGACGAGTCGGCGATCACCGGCGAGTCGGCTCCTGTGATCCGCGAGTCCGGCGGCGATCGCAGCGCGGTGACCGGCGGCACACGCGTGCTCTCGGACCACATCGTGGTGGAGATCACGCAGGAGCCCGGTGGGTCGTTCCTCGACAAGATGATCGCGCTCGTCGAGGGCGCCGAGCGTCGCAAGACGCCGAACGAGATCGCGCTGAACATCCTGCTCGCGAGCCTGACCCTGATCTTCCTCGTGGTGGTCGTGACGCTGAAGCCGATGGCCGAGCTCGGCGGGGTCGAGCTCTCGACTACGACGCTCGTGGCGCTGCTCGTCGCGCTGATCCCGACGACGATCGGTGCGCTGCTGAGCGCGATCGGGATCGCCGGGATGGACCGCCTCGTGCGCCGCAACGTGCTGGCGCTGTCGGGCCGCGCGGTGGAGGCGTCCGGTGACGTCGACGTGCTGCTGCTCGACAAGACCGGCACGATCACGCTCGGCAACCGCGAGGCGGCGGAGCTCGCCCCGATGCCCGGGGTGAGCGAGGCGGAGCTCGCGGAGGCGGCGCAGCTGTCGTCGCTGGCCGACGAGACCCCGGAGGGCCGCTCGATCGTGGTGCTGGCCAAGCGTTACGGCATCCGCGAGCACGCGCTGACCAACGTCGACGCCGAGTTCGTCCCGTTCACCGCCCAGACGCGGATGAGCGGCGCGGACCTCGACGGCCACCGGCTGCGCAAGGGCGCATACGACGCGATCGTGGCCTGGGTGCGCGAGGAGGGCGGTCAGGCGCCGCCGGAGCTGCAGCGCGAGGTCGACCGCATCGCCCGCGAGGGCGGCACGCCGTTGGCCGTCGCCCGCGACAGCCAGGTGCTCGGGGTCGTCTACCTGAAGGACACCGTCAAGCAGGGGATGCGCGAGCGCTTCGACCAGCTGCGGGCGATGGGCATCCGGACCATCATGGTCACGGGCGACAACCGGCTCACCGCGGCGAAGATCGCCGAGGAGGCCGGGGTCGACGACTTCCTTGCCGAGGCGACGCCCGAGCGCAAGCTCGAGCTGATCCGCGCCGAGCAGATCGAGGGCCGGCTCGTCGCGATGGCCGGCGACGGCACCAACGACGCTCCGGCGCTGGCGCAGGCGGACGTCGGCGTGGCCATGAACACGGGCACGCAGGCGGCGCGCGAGGCGGGCAACATGGTCGATCTCGACTCCAATCCGACGAAGCTCATCGAGATCGTCGAGGTCGGCAAGCAGCTGCTGATCACGCGCGGGGCGCTCACGACGTTCTCGATCGCCAACGACGTCGCGAAGTACTTCGCGATCCTCCCGGCGATGTTCGTCGGCATCTGGGGCGTCGACGCGCTCGACCGGCTCAACGTGATGGACCTCGGCACCCCCGAGTCGGCGATCATCTCCGCGATCGTGTTCAACGCGGCGATCATCCCGCTGCTGGTGCCGCTGGCGCTGCGGGGCGTCCGCTATCGGGCACTGGGCGCTGACGCCCTACTGCGGCGCAACCTCCTCGTCTACGGCCTCGGTGGCCTGATCGCGCCGTTCGTCGGGATCAAGCTCATCGACCTCGTGGTGCACAACCTCCTGGGAGCCTGATGACGCGAGGCCGGCTGAAGGTCTTCCTGGGCATGGCCGCGGGCGTCGGCAAGACGTTCCGGATGCTCCAGGAGGGCCGCGCCGAGCTCGAGGCGGGGCGCGACGTCGTGGTGGGGCTGCTCGAGACCCACGGCCGGGCCGAGACGCTGGCGCAGGCCGACGGCCTGGAGATCCTGCCGCGGCGTCGCGTGGAGTACCGCGGGACGGCGCTCGAGGAGATGGACCTGCCGCGGATCCTGCGCCGTGCCCCGGATCTCTGCCTGATCGACGAGCTCGCGCACACCAACGCGCCCGGCGTCGAGCACCACAAGCGCTACGAGGACGTAGCCGCAGTGCTTGACGCGGGAATCGACGTGCTCTCCACGGTCAACGTGCAGCACCTCGAGTCGTTGAACGACGCGGTCGCGGAGCTGAGCGGGGTGGTGGTGCGGGAGACGGTCCCGGATTCGGTCCTCAACGCCGCCGACGAGATCGTCGTCGTGGACCTCACCCCGGAGGCGTTGCTCGCGCGGCTGCGCGCGGGCAAGATCTACCCGCCCGAGCGCATCGAGGCCTCGCTCAACGGCTTCTTCCGGATCGAGAGCCTGGCTGCGCTGCGCGAGACCGCGCTACGGCAGGTCGCCGAGGAGATCGGCGCGCGGCGGATCGACGTCGAGGTGCCGCTGGGCACGCGGTCGCGGGGTGTGATCGACGAGGCGCGCGCGGCTGTCGGCGAGCGGCTGCTCGCGCTCGTGCGTCCGCGGCCCAGCGCCCAGCGGCTCGTCCGGCGCGCGTGGCGCTCCGCGCAGCGACTCGGCGCCGACCTCGACGTGCTCTGGGTTCGACGGCTCGGACGGCCGCTGGACGACGAGGAGGAACGCGGCGTCGCGGCGCTACGTCAGCTGTGCTCGGTGCTCGGCGCGAGCCTGCTCGTCGAGGAGGGCGACGACCTTGTCGAGGTGGCCGCGCGGGTCGCGGGCGAGCGCGGTACGACGTACGTGCTCGTGGGCGAGTCGTCGGGGCGGCGCTGGCGCGAGCCACTGCCGCAACGACTGATGCGTGCCGCGCCGGGGGTGGACGT
>JANJUA010000249.1 GCA_024710825.1 Solirubrobacteraceae bacterium | reverse complement strand
GTCGCGTTCGTCACGCTGTTCGAGGACTTCCCGACGATCACGATCATCTGGGTGCTGTGGGCGATCGTCTACCAGCAGGTCGAGAACAGCGTGATCCAGCCGCAGATCCAGAAGCGGGCCGTGAACGTGCATCCGTTCGCGGTGCTCGTCGCGGTGCTCTTCGGCAGCTCGCTGTTCGGCATCATCGGCGCGCTGATGGCGATCCCGCTCGCCGCGACGGTGCAGATCACCATCCGCGAATGGTGGGAGTACCGCAAGGAGATCCGCTCGCGCAGCGAAGACGGCCCCGCGATCCTCGAGCCGCCGGGCCCGTAGCGCACCGTCGCGGCGAGCTGAGGCCGTCGTTCAGCGCTTGAAGCTCCTCAGGCCCTTGCGCAGCACCCGGTAGGAGCGCCGCGGGCTGCCGTCCCGGTTGACGACGCCGGTGTCCATCCGCGTCGTGCAGTCCGTGCCGAACCAGTTGTAGACGTAGGCCCTCTGGATCGAGCTCCGCTCGCGCTTGAGCAGCCGGAACAGGTAGCGCATGCGGTTGCCGGCGCGGCGCTCGTTGCAGCGGAAGCTGCTTCCCAGCTCCACCACGCCGCCGGTCTCGGTCAGCCAGAAGCGCGCCTTGCGCGGGCCGTGGCGGCGGACGGCGCGCATGATTCCGCGCGTTCCGCTCATCCGCCTGCGGTTGACGTCCGAGTAGTTGTGGATGCCCACGAACCGCGCCTGACGGGTCAGCCTCGGGCTGAGCTTTCGGTAGAAGCGCTTGATGTAGCGCTCCACCCCGCGCTGGTCGAGCACGTCGAGCGCGACGATTCGGCATCCGCCGCAGATCTTGCGGAACGCCTTGAAGTAGCGCGCCGCCCGGCCGGGCGCGCGCCAGGTCGGCTGGCTCTTGTGGTTGGCCTCGTTCCAGACGCCCCATTCGCGGACGCCGAGGGGCCGCAGCTCGCGTACGAGCCGGCCGACGTCGCGGCGGTAGCGCTTGACGGACGGAAGCTTCGCGCGGCGGATGCGCAGGTCGTCGGTGGAGACGTGCACCATCACCTTGACGCCGGCCTGGCGGGCGCGCTGGACGTAGGCGCGGGCGCGGGCGAGCGCAGCGGGGTCGCGGACCGCGTTCCAGGGCACGAAGTAGCGCACGCGCTTGATGTCGAGCCGCTCGAAGCGGGATTCGTCGAACATCTCGACGTTCTGGTCGCCGATGCCGACGCGGACGTCGTAGCGCTTCGCCGATGCCGCGGCCGGAAGCAGCAGGAGCAGTCCGAGGGCCAGGGTGAGGATGATTCGTGGCATGTCCGCTGGGAACCCCTCGCCTCTCGCGTCGGGGCGGTTCGGTGTCGCCTGACGGACATCCGGCGGTCGGTCGCGCGGGCGCGTCCCCGCGGCGGTCGCCCGCTATCCGTCGGCGTCGGCAGCGCGCACGCGCCGCAGCACCAGCCCGGCGGTCGCCGCGGCGACCAGCAGCACGCCCGCCGCCGCCCAGTAGGAGGTCGCGATCGCGTCGGTCACCGCGTGGCGCACCTCCTCCAGCAGGTCCGGCGAGATCCCCCCGTCCTGGAGCTGGTCCGGCTGGGCGATCAGCGCCTCGAGCTCGGGGACCTGCGCGCCGCGCGTCGACGGGTCGGCCTCGACCCAGCTCGTGATCCGAGCCGTCTGCACGTGCGCGACGATCGTGCCCATGACCGCCATGCCGATCGTGCCGCCGACCTGGCGCACGGTCTGCGTCACCCCGGACGCCTGCGCGCGCAGCCGCACCGCCGCGACGTTCATCGCGTCCGTGCTCGCGGGCGTCATGACCAGCCCGAGCCCGACGCCCAGGGCGACGTAGCCCGGCACCACCCAGGCGTAGCTGAGCTTCTCGAGCATCGCCGCGTTCCACGCCAGCGCGGCGGCGATCACGAGCGCGCCCGCCGACACGGGCGCCCGCGGGCCGATCAGGTCGTACAGGCGCCCGGCGAGCGGCGCCATGACCAGCAGCGGCAGCGTCAGCGGCAGCAGCGACAGCCCGGCCTCGACCGGCCCGAAGCCGAGCACGTCCTGCACCCAGATCGCCCCGAACACCGAGACGCCCACGAGCGCGAACTGGACCGCCGCGAGCACGCCGTTGTCGGCGCCGAAGTTCGCGCTGCGGAAGAGTCGCAGCGCGATCAGCGGCTGCGGCGCCCGCAGCTCCCACCAGACGAACAAGGGCAGCAGCACGGCCGCCGTGCAGAGCAGGACGATGGTCGCCGCCGAGCCCCAGCCCCAGGCCTGGCTCTGCATGAGCGCCAGCACCAGCGAGCCGAGCCCCACGACGATCAGCGGCACGCCCGGCCAGTCGATCTTGCCGCCGACCGGCGGCGGCGCCGCGGAGCGCGGCATCGTCACGCGCGCCGCGACGAGCATCGCCACACCGACCGGCAGGTTGACGTAGAACACCGCCCGCCAGCTCACCCCCTCGGTGAGCAGCCCGCCCACGAGCGGTCCGAGCGCGAGGAACACCATCGACACGCCCGCGTAGACGCCCATCGCGCGCCCTCGCTCCTTCGGCCCGAAGGCCGCCATGACGATCGCGCCGCTGGCCGGCAGCATGAGCGCCGCGCCCACGCCCTGGATCGCGCGCGCCACCAGGATCTCGCTCTCTCCGCCGGCCAGCCCGCACCCGGCGGAGGCGAGCACGAAGACCAGCGCCCCGATGCGGAACGTCCGCTCGTTGCCGAGCAGGTCGCCGATGCGGCCGCCGAGCGCCACCAGCACGGCGAGCGACAGCAGGTACGCGTTGACGATCCACTGAAGCCCGGTCTGGGAGACGTCGAGGTCGCCCTGGATCGTCGGCAGAGCCACGCTGACCACGGTCTGGTCGATGAGGATCATCGACAGCGACCCGGTCATGGTCCCGAGGACCCACCAGCGGCGGTTGGCGTCCGTGATGCGCAGGCTCATGTGGCGGCGGGCTGGGCGATGCCGTGCTCGATGGCGCCCTTGACCGCGGCGTCGACGGCGTTGAGACGGTACAGGGCGATCGCCTCGGCCGAGCCGAACCGTCGTCCGGGGGCGCCGTCGGCCCCGTGGTGGGTGAGGACGCAGTGGGCGAGAGCCACGCGCCGGGCGTCGTCGAGGCGGCTGCGGCCGCGCTCGTCGAGCAGCCGCAGCCCGAGCTCGACGTGCCCGAGCAGGCGGCCCTCGTCGGTCAGGCCGATCTCGGCCCCGTAGGTGAACTCGCGGGTCTTGCCGAGGTCGTGGACGAGCGCCGCGGTGAGGAGCAGGTTCTGATCCAGGCGGGGGTGCAGCTGGCAGGCCTCGAGCGCCAGCGTGCCCACCGCGACGGTGTGCTCGAGCAGGCCGCCGAGGTAGGCGTGGTGCGCGTTGCGCGTGCAGGGCGCGCGTCGGAGCGCGGCGCGCAGCTCGGCGTCGCCCAGCAGTCCGGCGAGCAGTCCCGAGAAGCCGGGGTCGCGCACCTCGCCCGCCAGCGCCTCGAGGAAGCCGTCGAGCTCGTCGAGGTCGCGGTAGGCGACGGGCAGGAAGCGGGCCGGGTCCGCCTCCTCGCCCTCGGCGCGCGCGATGGCGCGGACCTCGACCTGGAGCTCGTCGCGGAAGCGCTCCACGCGACCTGCGACGCGGACCAGGTCGCCGCGCTCGAACCGTCCCGCCAGCAGGTCGGCGTCGCGGAAGACGCGCGCCGGGATGGCGCCCGACGAGTCGCGCAGCTCGAGCGCCAGGTAGGCGGCGCCGGAGCGCGCCTGGAGGCGGTCCTTGCGCGTGCACGCGAAGACGCCGACGACGTCCTGGCCGGCGCGCAGCGTGGCGATGGCGGCGGGGGGCGAGGCCGCCGTGGAGGGCCCGGAGCTCACGGACCCATCATGTACCGTGAGTCGGATGCAGCCGCTCCTCTGGGACCGCCGTCCGGACGGCCTTCGCGCCCCGGCGATGGTGTGCGCGTTCAAGGGCTGGAACGACGCGGGCGACGCCGCGTCGGCGGCGCTGACCTTCGTCGGCTCCGCGCACGGCGCCACCCGCTTCGCGCAGATCGACCCGGAGGAGTTCTACGACTTCCAGGCGACCCGGCCGCGCATCGAGATGATCGAGGGCCGCACGCGCGAGCTCACGTGGCCCGCGGTCGAGATCTGGGAGGCGCGCATCCCGCGCGCCCCGCGCGACCTGATCCTGCTGAGCGGCCCCGAGCCGTCGATGCGCTGGCGCACGTTCTCGGAGATCGTGGTGGAGGTCGCCGACGTGCTCGGCGTGCAGCTCGTCGTCACGCTCGGCGCGCTGCTCGCGGACGTGCCGCATTCGCGTCCGGTCGGCATCACGGGGTTCGCCACGGACGAGTCGCTGGCGGAGCGCACCGACCTGCAGCCGTCGTCCTACGAGGGGCCGACCGGCATAACGGGCGTCGTCCACGCGGCCTGCTCTGAGGCCGGCCTGCCGTCGGCGAGCCTGTGGGCGACCGTCCCGCACTACGTCGCGGCGGCGCCGAACCCCAAGGCGGCGCTGGCGCTCGTCCGCAAGCTCGAGGGGCTCGTCGGCGTGACCGTCGACGCGACCGAGCTCGAGAGCGCCTCGGGCGACTACGAGCGCCAGGTCTCGCTCGCGGTGCAGTCGGACCCGGACGTGCAGGCCTTCGTCGACCGCCTCGAGAAGGCGGCCGAGGAGGACGACGAGCCGGTCGATCCCTCCGAGCTGCCGTCCGGCGACGTGATCGCCCGCGAGTTCCAGCGCTTCCTGCGCCAGCGCGGCTCGGGCGACACGGGTTCCTAGGTCGAGGGCTCGGTCCCCGGCGCGGCGTCGGATCGCGCCTCGGCCAACCGCTCGTGCAGGCGCGCTCGCAGCTCGTCGGGGTCGTAGTGGCGCTGGTCGCGGCGGCGCCGGACGACGATCGCCCCGCCGGCGGCGACGCCGGCCAGACCGGCCAGCCCGAGGAGCTTCCAAGGCACCCGCATGGCCGCGTAGCGTACGCGCCGTGACGACGACGCTGGACGATGCGCTCGCCGCGGCCTCGACCGGCGACGTGTGGCTCTTCCGAGGCCGCACGGTCGCCGACCTGGCGATCAGGGCCGTGACCAACAGCCCCGTCAACCACGTCGGCATGGTCGTGGCGCTCGACGACCTGCCGCCCCTGCTCTGGCACGCGGAGCTGGGGCGCTCGCTGCCCGACGTCTGGACCGGCAAGCGCCAGCGCGGCGTGCAGCTCCACCTGCTGGCCGACGCGGTCGCGACCTGGCGCGATCGCTATGGCCAGCGCGCCTGGATGCGCCAGCTCGAGGGCGAGCTGGGCCGCGAGCACGAGGACCGGCTGATGGAGGCGATCGAGCGCTTCGACGGCCGCGCGTTCCCCACCACCGCCGGGCTGGCGCGCCACTGGCTCACCGGCCGGTTGCGCCGCCGGGGCGCGTCGCTGGAGACGATCTACTGCGCGGAGCTCGTCGCGGCGACCTTCCAGCACATGGGGCTCCTGCCCGAGCGCCGACCGGCGAGCTGGTACGACCCGGGGCGGTTCTGGAGCGGGGACCGCATCGAGCTCGTGCCGCCGTTCGCGCTGGCGCCGGAGGTCGCGGTCGCGTAGGTCGGCTCAGGCCGGCTCGACGACGTCCAGCGCCAGGCGCCGCCCGTCGCCGAGCTCGCCCAGCTCGGCGCGCAGGCCCGCCGCCTGCGCGGCGCGCAGCACGTCGCGCGGACGCCAGGAGGCGCGGCGCGAGCGCAGCAGCGCCCGAGCGACGTCCCCTCGCGTCGCCTTCGCCATGTGCGAGATCGCCTGACGGCTGCCGTCCGGGTGCTCGCGGAACGCGCGCACGGCGACGTGCGTCGCCGTCTCAGGCCGCCACATCGCCGCGTACGGCCCCGAGCGGCAGTCCACCACGAGCTCGTCGGGCAGGTCGAGCGGCGCGAGCGCCGTGCCGACGGCCTCGCGCCAGTCGCCCGCCCTCACCTCGCGCCGGTACGCCGGGATGCGGTCGCCCGGCCGCAGGAGCCCCCACTGCGCGCTGAAGATCAGCACCCGCGCCTCGGCCCGCGCCCGCGCAGCGGGCGTCATGCCCGCCAGCCCCAGCCGCGCGTAGAGCACGCCGCTGTAGACGTCCGCGGCGGGGGCGGCGGGGGCGGCGCGCAGCGTCCCGTCGAGCAGGCGAGCGCGGACCGCGCCCAGCTCGCGCGCGAACGCCAGCGCATCCAGATCCACCCGGTCGGCTCCGGCGGGGGGCTCGCGCTTGCCCTCGGAGGGCGGGAGGAGGATCAGCACTACTTCTCGGCCGCCGGACAGACGATCCGGTAGTCGCACATCGAGCAGGCGGTGAACGACGGCGTCGGCTCGAAGCCCTGTCCGAGGATGCCGTCGGCGACCTCGAAGACCGTCTCGGCGATCCAGTCGGGATCGATCTCCTCGGTCGGCACCTGGACCTTCTCATCGTCGAGCACGTAGAGATACGCCTGCTGCGCGGCCTCGAGCTTCCACGCCTCTCGCGCGCCGACCGCGTAGAGCGAGAGCTGGACGTCCTCGCGCAGCGCCGCCGCGCTCCGCGGGCGCCCGGTCTTGTAGTCGATCAGCTCGTAGCCGCCCTCGGCGAGACGGTCGACCCGGTCGACGCGCCCGCGCAGCACGTGCGGGCCGAGCTTGAAGGAGAACGAGCGCTCGAACCACACCGGCTCCGCGCTCTCCTCCCGGCAGCGGTCGTAGTAGCGGCCGAGGGCGCTCTGCGCCTTCTCGCGCAGCTGACGCTCCTCCTCGGAGTCGCCGAAGCCGCCGCGCCGCCAGCCGCTGTCGAGCAGCCGGTACATCTCGTCGATCCCGCCGTCGCCGCCGCCGGCGTGCCAGCGCTCGAGCACCTGGTGCACGAGGATCCCGAAGCGCTGGTTCAGCGTCGCCTCGGCGGGGATGCGGAAGACGCGGGCGAACTTGTACTTCAGGGGGCAGGAGCGGTAGGCGTCGATGTCGGACGCGCTCAGCACGAGCCCGTCGCCGCGCTTGGGCAGGAACGCCTCCAGCGACGGCTCCGAGCGTCGCGCCAGCGACGCCGCGCGCACGCCGTCGTCGCGCTCGGCGTCGAGCAGCAGGTCGTCCAGGGCGCTGGTGAGGAAGATGTCGCGCTGCTCGGGCGTGATGGCCGACAGCAGCCGCTGGTTCAGGTCCGGCAGCGCCTCGGCCACCGACTGGCCGGCGGGGCGCCGCAGCAGCGCGCTGAGCTTCAGCAGCTCCATCAGGCGGACGGCGGCGTGCGACACGTCGAGGTCGGTGTCGAAGCGCAGCTCGCCGAGGCGCCCGCCGACGAGCTGGACCTGGTCGAGCAGCTCGTCGCGCATCATCCGGAAGGTCGAGTGCAGCGTCTCGGCCGGCCCGAACAGCTCCTCCTCGCGGTCCTCCCACGCGCCGCCGACCGCGGCCCGAGCCTCCTCGGCGAACGGCGACGGCGGCCCGGGCGCCGTGTGCGCGAGCACCAGGGAGCCGGAGGCGCGCGTCATCGCGAGGTGCAGGAGCCGGCGCATCCGGGCGACGTGGGTCGCGCGGGACTCGGCGGGCAGCGCCTCCCGCAGCAGCTCGTCGGGGATCGGCTCCATCGCGCGCCGCGGCGCGCCCGGCATCCGGGTCGACTCCAGCCCGAGGACGAAGACGTGCTCGAAGCCGAGCCCGCGCGCCTGGCGCATCGTCATGACCTGCACCGCGCGCGGATGCGCCTCGGCGACGGCCTCCTCCTCGGGCAGCCCGGCCTCCGCCACCGCGGTGATGTACGCGGCGAACTCGCGTGGCGTGGCCTGCGGCGACCTGCGGGTGAACGAGGCGGCCAGCTCGCCGAAGCGGGCGAGGTTGAGCAGCCGCTCGACGACGTCGGACTGCGCGGCGAAGAGCTGCTGGCGGCGTAGGCCGAGCCGCTCGACGAGGCGGTGCACGTAGAGGTCGGGCCGGGCGGTGTCGAACGCCGCCGACGCCTGCCGGTGGATGTGCAGGAAGCTCAGGATCCGCTCGCGCGCCTCGGGCGCGATCTGCGGCGACTCGGTCGCGGCGCTCAGGCCGCCGATCATGTCGAGCTTGCGCCGGCGCGCGATCTGCACGCAGCGGGCGAGATCGACCTGCCGCAGGTCGATCGGCGGCCGCGACAGGGCGCGGACGACCGCCCCGGCGTCGGCCGGGTCGGCGAGCAGGCGCAGCCAGGCCAGCACGTCGCGGACCTCGGTGCGCTCGAAGAACGCCGCCGCGCCCATCACGCGGTAGGGCACCGCGCGCTCCTCCAGCGCGACGGCCACCGCCTGCCCCTCCGTCGCGACCGACCGCACGAGAACCGCGATGCGCTCGGGCGCAACGCCTTCGCGAGCCATGAGCCGCTCGATCTCCGCGGCGGTGCTCTGGGCCTGCGCGCGCTCGTTGGCGCAGCGCCAGAACCGCACGACACCGTCCCGGCCGCCCCCGCCGGGGCGCCCGCGCAGCTCCTTGCCGATCCGGTCGGGGTTCGGCAGCACGACCGCCCCCGCCGCCTCCAGCACCTGATCGGGGCAGCGGTGCGACTGCTCCAGGCGGACGAGCAGCCCGTTCGGGTGCTCGTCGGCGAAGTCGCGCAGGTTCTTCGTCGACGCGCCCCGGGGCCGGTCGACGGATTGGTCGTCGTCGCCGGCGACGGTGACGTTGCCGGGCGCGCCGAGCAGCCGCACGAGCTCCATGGCCGCCCAGCCCAGCTCCTGCACGTCGTCGGCGAGCACGGCGCGGAAGCGGCCCAGGATCCGCTCGCGGGCGTGGGGGCGATTGCGCAGGAGCGCGATCGCGCCGAGCAGGAGGTCGCCGAGGTCGGGCGTCCCGCGCTCGGCGAGCATCCGGTCGTGGGCGGCGTAGACGGCGGCGAACTCGCGCTCGCGGGCCGCGCGGGCCTGCGCGTCGACGTCGGCGGCGGGCAGCCGCTCGGCCCAGTCGGCGACGTCGCCCGCGGTGACGCCCTGGAGCTTCAGCGCGTCGATGCGCTCGACCCAGCCGCCCACGAGCGCCGCCGGGCGCCCGCGGAAGTCGTGCTGGCGGACCGTCAGCTCGTCGACGCGGTCGAGCAGCATCGCCACCCGGTCGGCGGCGGTCGCGGGCACGGTCCACGGATCCAGGCCGCTCTCCAGCGGCTCGTCGCGCAGCAGCCGCGACGCGAGCTCGTGGGGCGTGAAGACGCACAGCTCGTCGTAGCCGCCCTCCAGCCGGTCTTCCAGCGCGACGCGCAGCGCGTCCGCCCCCGGGGGCGCGGGGGCGACGACCAGGATGCGCGCCGGCGCCAGCCCGTCGGCCACCTGGCGCGCGAAGCGCTCCACCAGGACGAGCGTCTTGCCGGTCCCGGCGCCGCCGAGGACGAGCAGCGGCGACGCGGGATGATCGACGGCTCGCTGCTGCTGGGGGGTGAGGCGGCCGGCTGCATCGGGCACGCTGCAAGGATATGTCGCCGATGGCCTCCTCCTCCAACGTGCTCGCCGCGGACTGGCTGGGCGTCTGCCGGCGGGCCGCCGAGGGCATCGGCGCGCTCTTGAAGGCTCCGCAGAGCGCCGCCGAGCGGCGCGAGGAGACCGGCACCACGGGCGAGGGCGGCGACCGCACGCTGATCCTCGACGCCGACGCCGAGGATCTCGTCTTCGGCGAGCTCGAGCGGCTACACGCGCTGGGCTTCGACTTCGTGGCGATCTCCGAGGAGCGCGGCCACGTCGCCTTCGGCGAGCCGGGCGAGGACCCGGTGCGCGTCATCATCGATCCGATCGACGGCTCGCTGAACGCCAAGCGCGGGCTGCCCCACCACGCCCTGTCGATCGCCGTGGCCGACGGGCCGGCGATGCAGGACGTCGCGTTCGGCTACGTCTACGACTTCGGGCCCGGCGAGGAGTGGGCGGCGCGGCGCGGCGAGGGCGTGACGCTCGACGGCAGGCCGCTCGCGGAGCGCCCGGTCGAGCACCGTGCGGACGACGGGCGCCTCGAGATCCTCGCGATCGAGTCGGCCGACCCGCGCTGGCTCATGCTCTCCGGCGACATCGGGGACGTGGCCCGGCGGATCCGCGCGGTCGGCGCGATCGCGGTGTCGCTGTGCCAGCTCGCGGGCGGCCGCGTCGACGGGATGGTCTCGCTGTGGAACTGCCGGGCGGTGGACGCCGCCGCCGGCCAGCTCATCGTGCGGGAGGCCGGCGGCTTCGTCTCCTTCCCGGCGTTCGAGACGCCCCTGGGCGCTCCGCTGGATCTCGAGGCGCACTCCCCGGTGGTCGCCGCGCTCTCCCGCGACGCGCTCGCCCAGCTCTCGCTCCTGCCCGCCCCCCTCGCCAAGAGAGCCCCATGATCGACTGGTCCCTCGCCCGCCGCGTCGCCCGTCGCGTCTCCGGCCCGATCGCGCCCACGGTCCGCCTCCCCGGCGACCTGCAGGCGATGGCCGTCGACGCCGAGCGGCGGGTGGTCGCCTACACGAAGCTCACGCCCTCCGGCCCGCTTCCGCCGCCCGAGCCGGTCGACCGCCGGCAGTGGGCCGACATCAACCTGGCGGGGATGCGTCGGATCCTCGACCCGGTCGCCGACCGCTTCCAGCCCAAGGCCGGGCCGCTGACCCGCCCGCTTCGGAGCCTCGGCGGGGCCGTGCTCGCGGCGGAGATCGGCGGGCTCACGGGCCTGCTGTCCCAGCGGGTGCTGGGCCAGTTCGACCTCGTGCTGCTCGACCCGGACGGCCCGACGCGGCTGCTCTTCCTGGCGCCGAACCTGCGGGAGTCCGCCGAGAAGCTCGACGTCGACGCCGAGCAGCTCGTCGCCTGGGTCGCCTTCCACGAGGTCACCCACGCCGTCCAGTTCACGAGCGTGCCGTGGCTGCGCGGCCACCTCGCCGGGATGCTGACCGAGCTGCTCGACAGCTCCGAGGTCGACGTCGACTGGAAGGCCGTGGCCAAGATCCCGAGCCGCGAGGACGTCGACGCGCTGGTGCGCATGGTCCGCGAGGAGGGGCTGATCATGGTCCTGGCCGGACCGGAGCGCAAGGACCTCATGGACCGCCTCCAGGCCACGATGGCGGTGGTCGAGGGCCATGCCGAGCACGTCATGGACGCCGTCGGCCGCGACGCTCTGCCCGACCTCGACAGGCTGCGCGCGGCGCTCGACCGCCGGCGCGCCAACAAGACCGGGCCGTGGAAGCTCCTGGAGAAGCTGCTCGGCCTGGAGATGAAGCTCAAGCAGTACGAGGTGGGCAAGACGTTCTGCGACCGGGTGGTCGAGGTGGCCGGCGTCGAGCGCCTGCACACGGTGTTCACCGGCCCGGAGTCGCTGCCGACGTGGGCCGAGCTGCAGGACCCCGATGCCTGGCTGGAGCGCACCCGCGCCCTGCCGCCGGCCGCCTGAGGGCGCCCTGTAACCCGTCGGGCCGGCGAGTGTACAAACACACGTTCGATGGGTATGCTTAGTCCAGGACGTACTTAGAACTAACTAGATTGCCAAGGAGAGGATCTCATGGCCTCCGACACCCCCGCCCCCGGCACCCCCGCGAAGAAGCGCTCCACGAGCGTCAAGGCGCCGCGCACGACGAGCCCCCGGAAGGCCGCTCCGAAGCGCGCGACGACCGCACGGTCCGCCGCGAAGAGCGCGACCACGCCTCAGCCGACCGCTCGCGCGCCCCGCGCCGGCATCGACCGCGTCGGCGAGCTGGCCGAGCGCATCGCGCTGACCGGTGTCGGCGCCGCCCTCACGGCGCGCGACAACGTGCTCGACCTGCGGGCGAGCGTCACCTCGCGCGACGAGCTCGAGCGGCAGCTCCGCAAGGCGCGGCGCGACCTCGAGCGCTTCGAGCGCCGCGGAGCCACCGCGCGCACGCGCCTGGAGCGGGACGTCAAGAAGGCCCGCCGCCAGGTCGAGCGCGAGCTGCGCCAGCGTCGCGGCCACGTCGGCGGCGCCGTCGAGACCGTGCAGAGCGCGGGCGCGTCGGTCGTCTCGAAGGTCTCCGAGCGGGTCGCCGCGATCGCCTGACGTCGGCGGGACCGGACGATTGGCCGGGGTGGCCCCGCGGCCACCCCGCCGCCGTTTCGGGCCGGCGAACCGACCCTGCGACAATGGGTGCCATGACGAAGGAAGAGATCACCAAGGCACTTGAGGCGGTCATCGATCCTGAGCTGCGCCGCAACATCGTCGAACTCGACATGGTGCGCTCGATCGAGATCCGCGAGGGCGGCGTGGTCGATGTAGTCGTCTCCCTGACTACCCCCGGCTGCCCGATTCGCAATCACTTCGAGACGGGCGTGGCCGAGGCCGTCAAGGGCATCGAGGGAGTGACGCAGGTCAACGTCAGCTTCGACGTGCTCAACGACAAGCAGAAGGACGCCATCCGGCAGAAGCTCGGCGGCGGTGGAGCGCTACCCACGGGCGCGCTCGCCCAGGTCGAGAACGTCATCTGCGTCGGCTCCGGCAAGGGCGGCGTGGGCAAGTCGACGCTCACCGCGAACCTCGCCGCGGCGCTCGCCAGCGACGGCAAGCGCGTCGGCGTGCTCGACGCGGACGTCTGGGGCTACTCCATCCCCCGGATGTTCGGGCTCGGCGCCGAGCGCCCGCCGGTCACCGCCGAGCGCAAGATCCTGCCGCTCGAGGCCGAGGGCGCCATCAAGGTGATGTCGATCGGCTTCTTCCTCGGCACGGAGGACAGCGCCGTCGTCTGGCGCGGGCCGATGCTGCACAAGGCCCTCACCCAGTTCCTCCAGGACGTGGCGTGGGGCAAGCTCGACTACCTGCTGATCGACCTGCCGCCGGGCACCGGCGACGTCTCGATGACGCTGGCGCAGCTCCTGCCGCAGGCGAAGTTCCTCATCGTCACCACCCCGCAGCCGACGGCGCAGAAGGTCGCGCGCCGCTCGGCCGAGATGGCCGAGAAGGTCAACCTCGAGATCTGCGGCGTCATCGAGAACATGTCGGTCTTCGCCACCCCGGGCGGCGAGCGCTTCGCGCTCTTCGGCGAGGGCGGCGGCCAGGAGCTGGCCGACGAGCTCGACGTCCCGCTGCTCGGCAAGATCCCGCTGACCATGCCGCTGCGCGAAGGCTCCGACTCCGGTCAGCCGCTCGTGTTCAGCGACCCGGACGACGCCGCCGCCCAGGGCGTGCGCCAGGCGGCGCGCGGCCTGATCGCGATCGCGCCGCCCGCGCCCGTCGAGCTGCCGGTGATGCAGTCCGCGCCGCCGCAGCCCACGGGCCTGTCGCTTCCGATGGCGGGCTGACGCCCAAGACTTCGTCCGGCTTTAACCGAGCTTCTGCTGGACCTGATCGTCGATGCCGATGATCGGGGCATGGAGCTCACCCTCGACCAGGCCCGAGAGGTCGCGCGGCTGCGCCGGCGCTGGCCGTCGGCCGAGGTCGTGCTGCATCATCGCGCGCACGACCTAATCGTCGAGCTGCGTCGTCACGGTCGCACGGTGGAGATCCGCCGCTTCGCCGGCGACGGCTCGGTCGCGGCGGAGCAGCCGATCGCCGCGTAGCTACTTCGCCGCGAAGTACTGCGCGTTGATCTGGACGAACCCGCTCCACTCCTCCGGGAGCTGGTCCTCCGCGAAGCATGCGTCCACCGGGCAGGCCTCGACGCAGGCGTCGCAGTCGATGCACTCCTCGGGGTCGATGTAGAGCTGCTCGACCTTGTCGTAGTCGGGCTCGTCGGGCGTCGGGTGGATGCAGTCGACCGGACAGACCTCGACGCAGGAGTTGTCCTTGGTGCCGATGCAGGGCTCCGCGATCACGTACGCCATGGCTCTGGGTGGTCCTCTTTCGGTTCGGTCCCGCTGGGACGGCCTACTCTAACGAGCATGACGGTGACGTCGGAGGCGCTCGGCGCGCCGGGGCGCGGGCGCTGATGATCCTCGTCACCGGGGCCACCGGACAGGTCGGGTCGGCGCTCGTCCGCAGGCTCGCCGACCGCGGCGCGCAGGTGCGCTGCCTCGTCCGCGACCCGCGGCGGCTGGGGGCCGAGCGCGTGCGCGTGCAGATCGCCCTGGGCGACCTCACCGATCCGCCGTCGTTTCGCAACGCGCTGCGCGGCGTGGGCACCGTCGTGCATCTCGCCGCCTCCGGCCGCGACCAGCTCGGCGGCTCCATCGAGGAGCTCAACGCGATCGCCACCTGGCGCATGGTCGAGGCCGCCGAGCGGGCCGGGGTGGAGCGCTTCGTCTTCTTCTCGGCGCTCGGCGCGTCGACCCACCACCGGACGCGCCTGCACCGCTCCAAGGCGCTCGCGGAGCAGGTCGTCGCCGACTCCTCGCTCCAGACCACGATCTTCGCCCCGTCGATGCTCTACGCGCACGGCGGTCGCTGGCTGGGCGTCCATCAGCGGATGGGCCTGCTGCCCGTGGCGCCGATGTCGGGCCTCGGCCGCGCGCGCTTCCAGCCGCTCTGGGCGGAGGACGCGGCCGCGTGCGTCATGGCGGCGCTCGACCGCGACGGCGCCGCGCCGGAGCGGGCGGACCTCGCCGGCCCCGAGACGCTGACGCACGAGGCGATGGTCCGGCGGGCCGCGCGCGGTCGCCCGGTGCTGCCCGTGCCCACGCCCGTGGCGCGCGCGCTCCTGCGCGTCACGGAGGCGGCCATGAGGTCGACCGCGCCGGCCACCTGGGACGAGGCCGAGCTCTTCGAGGTCTCGATGACGACGCCTCGGGGCAGCGCCGCCGTCGAGGCGCTGGGGGTGCGTCCCAGGCGGATGGGCGAGGTCCTCCGTGCGCTCGGCTGACCGGGCTCGGCCGTCAGGCGATCGGCGCGCGCCGGTCCGACCACGGCCGCGCCCGCTCGACCTGAGCCCCGAGCGACAGCAGCAGCTCCTCGCTCGCCGGGCGTCCGACGAGCTGGACGGCGACCGGCAGGCCGTCCTCGCCGTGGGCGAACGGCAGCATGAGCGCGGGCTGGCCCGACCCGTTCATGCCGGCGGTGAACGGGGTGAACCGGCCCGACTCGTAGAACGCCGCCAGTGGATCGTCGTCGTCGTCGGGGTCCAGCGCGCCGATCGCCGGCGGGCGCTGCGCCAGCCCGGGCGTGAGGACGGCGTCGTAGGGGTCGAGCTCGGCCAGCAGGGCGCGCATCAGCGCCTGTAGCTGCGCGCCGGCCCCGGCGAGCTCCAGCGCGGAGAGCGCGCGCGCCCGCTCGAAGATCGCCCAGCTCATCGCCTGCATGTCCTCCCGCGCCGGCTCGCGCCCCGCGATCATCCCCGAGAACGCGATCTGCAGCGAGATCGCCGTCTGGAAGCCGGTGTAGAACAGGGGCGGCAGCGTGGGGCTCGTCCAGCTCGGCTCGATCTCGACGACATCGTGGCCCAGCTCCTCGAGGAGCCGCGCCGCGTCGGCGACCGCCGCGAGCCCGAGCGGCTCGACCGCCGCGTCCGGCAGCGGTGGGTTGACCGCCACGCCGATGCGCAGCCGGCCCGGGTCGCGGTCCACGGCGGTCGCGAACGGCCGGGCGGGCGGCGGCGCCCATGTCGCGTCGCCGACGTGGTATCCGGCCATGACGTCCAGCAGCCGCGCGGTCTCGGCCACCGTGCGCGTCAGCACGCCGTCCTGCACGAGCGCGTGGTCGCCGAGCTCGGGTCCGAGGGAGATGCGCCCGCGCTGCGGCTTGAGGCCGACGAGTCCGGTGCAGGCGGCCGGGATCCGCGTCGAGCCGCCGCCGTCGTTGGCGTGCGCGATCGGCACCATGCCCGCCGCGACCGCCGCCGCCGAGCCGCCCGACGACCCGCCCGGCGTGCGCTCCCGGTTCCACGGGTTGCGCGTCGCGGGGAAGCGGCGCGGCTCGCTCACGGGCAGGATCCCGTACTCGGGCAGGTTCGTCGTGCCGACGACGACGAAGCCGGCCTGCTTGAGGCGCGCGACCGCGTGGTGGTCGTAGTCGGGCGTGAAGTCGCCCATGAGATCGCATGCGAGCGTGCAGCGCCACCCGGCCACCGCGCGGTTGTTCTTGATCGCGATCGGCACGCCCGCGAACGGCCGCGGGTCGCCCGGGGCAACGGCGTCCGCGTCGGCGAGGGCGCGCTCGCCGTCGACGTCCACGAACGCGTCAAGCTGCGGGTCGAGCTCCTCGATCCGGCGCAGCGAGAGCTCCACGAGCTCGCGCGAGCGCAGCTCCCCGGCGCGGACCAGGGCGGCCAGCTCGTCGGCGGGGCGGAACATCAGGTCGGCGTCGGGCATCGGCGAACCGTACGCTGTTGCTCCCCACGATTCGCAGGAGACGCTGATGAGCACGGATACCGAGGTCCAGTCCGGTCTTGAGGGTGTCGTCGCCTTCGCGACCGAGATCGCCGAGCCCGACAAGGCCGGCGGCGCGTTGCGCTATCGGGGCGTCGACATCGAGGACCTGGTCGGCCAGGTCCCCTACGAGCAGGTCTGGGGCCTGCTGGTCGACGGCTCCTTCCTGCCGGGACTGCCGCCCGCCGAGCCGTGGCCGCTGACGGTCCGCTCCGGCAACGCGCGCGTCGACGTGCAGGCCGGGCTGGCGATGCTCGCGCCGGAATGGGGCTTCGCCGAGCTGATCGACATCTCCGACGAGCAGGCGCGGGAGGATCTCGCCCGGGCGTCGGTGATGGCGCTGTCGTTCGTCGCGCAGTCCGCGCGCGGCACCGGCCGTCCGCCGGTCCCGCAGACCGAGGTGGACAAGGCGACGTCGATCCCGGAGCGCTTCCTCGTCCGCTGGCGCGGAGAGGCGGACCCCGCGCACGTCAAGGCGATCGACGCCTACTGGATCTCGGCGGCCGAGCACGGCATGAACGCCTCGACGTTCACCGCCCGCGTGATCGCGTCGACCGGCGCGGACGTCGGCGCCGCGATGAGCGGGGCGATCGGCGCGCTCAGCGGGCCGCTGCACGGCGGCGCGCCGTCGCGCGTGCTCAAGATGCTCGACGAGGTCGAGGCGCTCGGCGACGCCGACCGGTGGGTCCGCCAGGCGCTCGACGGCGGAGAGCGGCTGATGGGCTTCGGCCACCGCGTCTACCGCGCGGAGGACCCGCGGGCGCGCGTGCTGCGGCGCACCGCGCGGGAGCTCGGCTCGACGCGCTTCGAGGTCGCCGAGGCGCTCGAGAGGGCGGCGCTCGCCGAGCTGCAGGCCCGCAAGCCCGACCGGGTCCTCGCGACCAACGTTGAGTTCTGGTCGGCGGTGATCCTCGATACGGCCGACGTCCCGGCGGAGCTGTTCACGCCGATGTTCACCTGCGCGCGCGTGGCGGGCTGGTCGGCGCACATCCTCGAGCAGAAGCGCGAGGCGCGGCTGATCCGCCCGACCGCGAGGTACGTGGGCGAGTCCCCGCGCCCGGTCGCCGACGTGTAGGCGCCGGGCGCCACGATCTAGTTGTGAGGTTCAACTATCATCGTGGACATGGCCCCCACCACGACGGAGCGCTCGCCGGCGAGCGAGGCATGGTCGCTGCTCGCCGACCTCGTCGCCGGCCAGCGCGGGCGCATGATGTGCGTCTGCTCGGATCTCGAGCTGGCGCCCGGGCAGCTGATGGCGCTGAAGTGGCTGGACCCCGACACCCCCGCTCCGATGGGCGACCTCGCGCACGCGCTGTCCTGCGACAACTCGAACGTCACCGGGATCATCGACCGGCTCGAGGAGCGGGGCCTGGTGCAGCGGCGCCCCGCGACCCACGACCGGCGCGTGAAGATGCTCGTCGTCACGCCCCGGGGCCGGGAGCTGCGCAGGCGGATCAAGGCGCGCATGGAGGAGCCGCCCGAGCCGCTCCTGCGCCTGGACGAAGGCGAGCAGCGCGCCCTGCGCGACCTGCTGCGCAAGGCGCTCGACGGCGGGTAGTCGTGTGACGGATCGCCGCCACGTGGGCGCGCGTCGATGGTGGGATGCTCGTGGCCGCGTCAGGCGGCGCGGGCGGGCACGTCGACGGCCGCCTCGTCGCCGACCTGCACGCGGCCGGGCCTGACGACCGTCGCGTAGACGCCGAAGACCGCCTTGCCGCTGTCGGGCAGATGCGCGACCGGCGTGTCGAGGTCGGCTTCGGCCCGCGCGCCGCGGTACCGCAGGATCGCGCGCAGCGTGTCGGCGTCGCGCACGCCGCTGTCCGGGTTGTGGGTCGTCACGACGCAGCGCGGCACCGGCCCCTCGACGCGCACGACGGCCCCGCCGAGCGTGACCTCCCGCCCGATCCAGCGGTCCTCGGCGTGGGCGCCGCAGCCGTCGACCTCGACGAGCATGCGGAAGCGCCGGCGGTCGATCTCGTGGCCGGGCATGCGCCCGGCCAGCGCGGCGATCGAGGCGGTCGAGACGATCGTGACCGGGTGGACGTCGATGGCGTCGCCCGGACGGTCGCTGGCCAGCAAGCGCAGCGGCTGGCCCGCGTAGTCGCTGAGGGCCTCCGAGAACGGCCCGTCGACCTCGTGGCCGGCGACCGGGCGCCCGTAGAAGCTCGTCTCGATCGGCTCGCCGACCGGCCGCGGCGTGCCAGTCACGGTCGCGCCGCCCGGCAGCTCGAGCGACAGGCGCCCGGAATCCGGGTCGTAGCCGGCGCGCACCCGGGCGAGGCGGCCGTTGCGCTTGCCGTTGAACATCAGCCCTCGCGAGTCGACGAGGTAGAAGCGGCGGTTGGTCTCGACGCCGTGGGGTCCGATCTCCAGCGCCTCGGGGCGATCGAGCATGGCGCCCTTTACGGGCGTCGTCTGCAGCGCGGTGATCCTCATCCCTTCGCGCGCATCGTAGCCATCGTCCCGACCCCGAGACCGCCGATCGTGCACACGGCCGATCGTTATGCGAGGGTACGGCGCATCGCGATGGACGCTCAGGGCTCTCATCCCATCCAGGTCGTCCTGCGCGACGACACGCTGGAGCGCAACCGCTGGACGGTCGCCTTCCGCCTCATCCTCGCCATCCCGCTGCTCATCTGGTGGTACCTCTGGACGCTCGGGGCCGTCATCGCCCTTCCCGTCGCCTGGGTCTGGGCGCTGATCGCCGGGCGGCTGCCCGACGGCCTGCACAACTTCTACGGCGCCTACGTGCGCTTCACGTCCCAGCTGCACGGCTACATGACTTTCGCGACGGACCGCTATCCGCCGTTCGACGGAAGCAAGGACTACGCGTTGGACGTCGACATCGCGCCCGCCGCGCCGCAGAGCCGCGTGAAGGTTCTCTTCCGGCTGCTCTTGGCGCTGCCGCCGCTGATCCTGGCGGGTGCCCTGATCGGCGGCACGGGCGGCGGCGGAGGCGACTTCGACGGCTCGCGGACCACGGGCGACGACGGCGGCGGCTTCGGCACGCTGGCGCTCACCGGGGGCGGCGCCCTGACGGTCATCGCCGTGCTCGGCTGGTTCGCCTGCCTGGCGCGCGGCGCGGTCCCGTGGGGGTTTCGCGACTTCGCGGTGTGGGCGATCGGCTACGGGGCGCAGGCGGGCGGGTACCTCGTCCTTCTGACCGACCGCTATCCCAACAGCATGCCCGCGCTGGCGCGGCCCGCGGGCATGCCGGAGCATCCCGTCGGCGCCACCCTGGAGGACGACCTGCGCCGCAGCCGGCTCACCGTCGCGTTCCGGCTGCTGCTGGCCCTGCCGCACGTCGTGTGGCTGACGCTGTGGGGGATCGTCGCCCTGCTGGCGGCCATCGCCAACTGGTTCGCGACGCTCTTCGTCGGCACCTCGCCCGCCGCGCTGCACGACTTCCTGGCGGCCTACGTGCGCCAGCGCGCGCACGTCCTCGCGTTCGTGCTGCTCGCCGCCAACCCGTTCCCCGGCTTCACGGGCGCGCCGGGCAGCTATCCGCTCGACGTCCAGATCGCGCCGCCCGCGCCCCAGCACCGCGGCAAGACGTTCTTCCGCATCGTCCTGGCGATCCCGGCCGCGTGGATCGCGAGCGCGATCGTCTGGGCGGCGTTCGTCGCGGCGGTGGGCGGCTGGTTCGCCTCGCTCGTCACCGGCCGGATGCCGCGCGGCCTGCGCGACATCGGCGCCTTCGCGGTCCGCTACTCGGCGCAGCTCGACGCCTATGCCTTCCTGCTGACCGACCGCTACCCGTACACGGGCCCCACGCTGGAGCGCCGTCGGACGTTCCTGCCGCCGAGCCACGGCGGCCCATCCCGGGATTGGCAGGTCGCCCCGGAGGCCATGTAGGTGCGCGCGCCGTCCGCGCGGCGGCTCGCCGCGGGGGCCGCGCTCCTCCTGCTGGCGGGCGCGGCGGCCTGGCTCGGCACACGGCTGTGGCGCACCGAGGTCCCCGGCGACCTGGCGCCGCCGCCGGTCGACGTCGATCGCACCTTCGGGCGCGCCGCGGTCGAAGAGGCCGAGTCGTTCGCGGCGCTGCTGCGCGTCCTGGCGCTGCTCGGCGAGCTGACGCTGGTCGTCACCCTCGCGCTCTACGCCTGGCGCGGCGCCCGCTTCGCCCGGGAGTCGGCGGCCGGGCCGATCGGGACGGGCTTCCTGCTCGGCATGCTGGGTTTCGCGATCGTGTGGCTCGTCCAGGCGCCGTTCCTGCTCGTCGAGCTGTGGTGGCTGCGCCGTCACGACGTGACGCAGATCGGCTATGCCGAGGCCGTGGCCGCCGACCTCGCCGCGCTCGGCGGGAGGTTCCTCTTCGTCTGCCTCGCGCTGCTGGTCGCGATGGGCCTCGCCCGGCTCCTGCGCCGGCGCTGGTGGCTGCCGGCCTCCGCGGTCTTCGTCGTGGTGCTCGCGGCGTATGCGTTCGCCAGCCCGTATCTGCTCGTCGGGCTCGACGACGCCGGCCCTCGGCTGCGCGCGGAGACGCGCCGCCTCGCGGACGCGCAGGGCCTCGCCGACGCCCCGCGGGTGAGCATCATGGAGGTGCGCGAGCTCACGAGCCAGCCGAACGCGTTCGCCGCGGGCATCGGGCCCAGCCGCCGGGTCGTCCTGTTCGACACGCTGGCCGAGGACTTCCCGGCCGATCAGGTGCGCTCGGTCCTCGCCCACGAGATCGCCCACCTCGCGCGCGACCACATCCCCAAGGGCATCGGCTGGTTCGCGCTGGTGGTGGCGCCGAGCGCGCTCGTCGTCGCCGTCGCCACGCGGGGTCGGGGCGGCCTGGGAGAGCCGGCGGCGGTGCCGCTCGCCCTGCTCGTGGTGACCGTCCTGGCGCTGCTCTCGGCCCCGCTGCAGAACGCGGCGAGCCGCCGCTACGAGGCCGAGGCCGACTGGGCGGCGCTGCAGTCCACGCGCGACCCGGCGGCGCTCGAGGGACTGCACGTCGGCTTCACGCGCGTGGCTCTCGCCGACCCGGACCCGCCCGGCTGGTGGCATTGGTGGTTCGGCAGCCACCCGACGGGCGCGGAGCGCGTCGCGATGGCGCGCGCGTGGGCCGCCGGAGAGCGCTGACGGGCCCGGACGCACGAGGGCCCGGCGGATGCCGGGCCCTCGGAGTACGTCGGCTGTCCTCGCGGACCGCCTACATCATCCCCGACATGTCGGGCATGCCGCCGCCCGGGCCCCCGCCGTTCTGCTCGGGGATCTCGGCGACGATGGCCTCCGTCGTGAGGATGTTCTTCGCGATCGAGGCCGCGTTCTGCAGCGCCGAGCGCGTCACCATCGCCGGGTCGATGACGCCGGCCTTGACCAGGTCGACGATCTCGCCGCTGGCCGCGTTCAGGCCCTGGTTGGCGCCCTTGGTCTTGCGGACGTCGTTGACGACGACCGAGCCCTCGAGCCCCGCGTTGAACGCGATCTGGCGCAGCGGCTCCTCCGTCGCGCGCAGGACGATGTTCGCGCCCGTGCGCTCGTCGTCGGCGAAGGCGTCGGCCTTGACCGTCGCCGCCGCGCGCAGGAGCGCGACGCCGCCGCCCGGCACGATGCCCTCCTCGAGGGCCGCGCGGGTCGCCTGCAGCGCGTCCTCGACGCGGTGCTTCTTCTCCTTCATCTCGGTCTCGGTGGCCGCGCCGACCTTGACCACGGCGACGCCGCCCGACAGCTTGGCGAGGCGCTCCTGGAGCTTCTCGCGGTCGAAGTCGGAGTCCGTCGTCTCGATCTCGGACTTGATCTGGTTGATCCGGCCCTTGATGCCCTCGACGTCACCGGCGCCGTCCACGATCGTCGTGGTGTCCTTCGCCACGACTACGCGACGGGCGCGGCCGAGCTGCGAGACCTGCGTGTTCTCGAGCTTGAGGCCCATCTCCTCGGTGATGACCTCGCCGCCCGACAGGATGGCGATGTCCTCGAGCATACGCTTGCGGCGGTCGCCGAAGCCGGGAGCCTTGACGGCCACGCCGGTGAAGGTGCCGCGGAGCTTGTTGACGACGAGCGTCGCAAGGGCCTCGCCCTCGACGTCCTCGGCGATGATGAGCAGCGGCTTGCCCGACTGGATGACCTGCTCCAGGACCGGCAGCACGTCGCGGACGGAGCCGATCTTCTGGTTGGCGATGAGGATGTACGGATCCTCGAGCACGGCCTCCATGCGGTCCTGGTCGGTGACCATGTAGGGCGAGATGTAGCCCTTGTCGAACTGCATGCCCTCGGTGAACTCGAGGTCCATGCCGAACGTCTGGCCCTCCTCGACGTTGACCACGCCGTCCTTGCCGACCTTCTCGATGGCGTCGGCGATGACGTCGCCGATCTCCTCGTCGCCGGCCGAGATGGTGGCGACGCGAGCGATCTGCTCCTTGCCGCTGACCTCGGTCGCCTGCTTCTTGATGTTGTCGACGATCTGGTCGACGGCGAGCTCGATGCCGCGCTTGAGCGCGAGCGGGTTGGCGCCGGCGGCGACGTTCTTCAGGCCCTCGCGGACGATGGCCTGCGCCAGGACGGTCGCGGTCGTCGTGCCGTCGCCGGCGACGTCGTTCGTCGCGGTGGCGACCTCGCGCACCAGCTGCGCGCCCTGGTTCTGGAAGACGTCCTCGACCTCGATCTCACGGGCGATGGTGACCCCGTCGTTCGTGATCGTGGGAGCGCCGAACTTCTTGTCGAGGACGACGTAGCGCCCCTTCGGGCCGAGCGTGACCTTGACCGCGTTCGCGACCGCGTCGACGCCCGCCTGAAGCGCGTTGCGTGCCTCGACGTCGTACTTCAGTTCCTTGTGAGCCATGTTCTCGTTCTTCTCCTAGAGGACCTTGGCGAGGACGTCGGACTCGCGGAGGACCAGCAGATCCTCGCCGTCGACCTTGATCTCGGTGCCGCCGTACTTCGAGTACAGGACCTCATCGCCCTCGGCGACGTCGAGCGGGATGCGCTTCTCGCCGTCCTCGTCGAAGCGGCCGTCGCCGACGGCGATGACCTTGCCCTTCTGCGGCTTCTCCTTGGCGGTGTCGGGCAGGACGAGACCGCTGGCGGTCGTCGCCTCCTCCTCGATCGCCTGCACGATCAGACGATCGCCCAAGGGCTTGAGCTTCATGTCGTAGCTACCTCCGATAGGACTGCTGGCACTCGACCTTGGAGAGTGCCAATCGCGGGGCGGATCGTAGCAACGTCGGCACTCTCCGCACAAGAGCGCCAACGGCTTGTTCACGACTGGGCTGCTCAGTAGCGTCGCCGTCGTGATCCTCCGGCGCGTCATCCCCCAGCCCACCCGCGACGCCTCCTTCGGCGCGCTCCTGCAGGCCTTCTTCGTCGCGGGCGTCGCGACGGTCCTCATCATCCGCACGCAGCTCTGGCTGACGAACTACCCGCAGCTCGGCGGCGGCGGCCTGCACATCGCCCACCTGCTCTACGGCGGCATCTTCATGGCGCTGGCGATCGGGCTGCTGCTGGTGCTGCTCAACCGCTCGATCAAGACGCCGGCCGCCATCGTGGGCGGCGTCGGCTTCGGCTTCTTCATCGACGAGCTGGGCAAGTTCATCACGTCGGACAACAACTACTTCTACAAGCCGGCCGCGGCGCTGATCTACCTCGTCTTCGTCGGGATCTTCCTGCTCATCCGCATGCTCGAGCGGCGCCGCGGGCTCACGCCCGAGGAGTCTCTGGCCAACGCCATCGCGCTGCTCAGCTCGGCCGCGACCGGCGACCTCGACGAGCGCGGTCGCGCCCAGGCGCTCGCTCTGCTCGACCAGGCCGGCCACAGCGACCCGTTCGTCGCCGAGACGCGCGGCCTGCTCGCCCAGGTCGACGCGCTGCCCAGCCGTCCGCCGACACGCCTGGACCGCGCCGCCGCCGCGGTACGCGCGCGGTACCTCGAGCTGGTCGAGCGCTTCCCGAACGCGGTGTGCTGGGTCATCGGCGCCTGGGGTGTCCTGTGGCTGCTCGGCAGCGTCGAGCTGGTCGCCTCGGTCGTGACGCAGCGCGGCGGCGACGAGCTCTCCGACCTCTCGTTCGTCAACTGGGCGACGCTCGCCTCGTCCTCGGTCTCCGGCGTGCTCGTCTGGGTCGGCATCCGCCGGCTGCTCGGCGGCGACCGGCCCGGCGCCTACCGCCTGTTCGAGCGCGCGCTGCTCGTCGCGATCTTCGTGACGAGCGTCTTCTCGTTCGTCGAGTCGCAGTTCGGCGCCGTCTTCGGGTTGGCCGTCGACGTGCTCCTGCTCTTCACGCTGAACCGGATCGCCGCCGGCGAGCGGACCTAGTTCTGGGCGCCGCCGATGCCGAGCTTGCGGTCGGTGTACTCCGGCGGCGAGTCGACGATCTGGCTGAAGCGCACGACCGTGACCTCGTCCTCCATCGTCACCGCGCGCCCGTAGATCTGCTCGAGGAAGTGGATCATCTCCTCGTGGCGGCGGAACTCCGGGTTGTCGTGCTCGATGTCGCGCGGCGACAGCTCCCGCAGCCGCTTGACCTCCACCTGGTCGATGACCGCCTCGAAGATCCGCTCGCGCGGCGAGTACTGGTAGCCGATGGTGACCAGGACGAGCTGGTTCTTGCGGTACTTGTGGGACTTGTCGCCGAGACGGATCGTGGCGGTCTTGCGGCCGCGCTTGAGCTGGTCGGCGAAGATTCGCGAGTAGAAGTTGAGGACCTGCACGCAGCGGGGACTCTAGCGACGCACGCGGGTCAGCGCCCGCTTCACCATCTCGCGCTCGCCCCGATAGCTGAGCTCTCGCAGCGCGTTGCCCATCGGCATCCAGCGCGCGATCTCCACCTCGGCGTCGTGATCGGCCGGATCGCCCGCGCGGTAGTCGAAGAGGAAGAACGCGACGACCTTCGCGATCCGGCGCCCGTCGCGCTGGTAGAAGTAGCGCACGTCGCCGAGCTTCTCGACCAGGTTCGCCTCGACGCCGGCCTCCTCGCGGACCTCCCGCTCCGCGGCCTGCGCGGGCGTCTCGCCCGGGTCGATGTGGCCCTTGGGCAGCGCCAGCACGGCGCGCCCGTTCGCGGCGCGGCGCGTCGGGACGATGACGATCGTCTCCTCGCCGCGGACCACCACGCCGCCCGCGGACAGCTCAGTAGACATAGCCGCCGAGCGCGTCGGGGTCGTGGACGGTCAGCCGGCCGCGACCCTGGGTGACGACCCCGGCGCGCTCGAGGACGGCGAGGAACCGGCTGGCCGACTCGCGGGAGGAGCCGGCGAGCTTGGCGACGTCGGCCTGCGTCACGGTGACGAGGACGTCGTGGCGGCCCGCGCCCTCCCGCTGGGCGTCCTCGACGAGGCCGGCGAGGACCGTCGCGACGCGGCTCTGCACCGTCTGGAAGCTCTGGCGGGTCAGGCGCTCGTTCGCCTCGCGCAGCCGGCGGCCGAGCGAGACGACGAGCTTGACCGTCATCGCCGCGTGCTCCTGGAGCAGCCGCCGGAAGTCCGCCCCGGCGATGGCGACGACATGCAGGTCGTCGAGCGCCTCCACCGTCGCGGACCGCCGTTCGTCGTCGAACATCGCCAGCTCGCCGAAGATGTCGCCGGGGCCGAACTGCGCGAGCGTGATGACGCGGCCGTCCGGGTGCTCGCGGATCGCCCGCGCATGACCACGCGCAACGAGGTAGCAGGTGTCGCTGGAGTCGCCCTCGCGGAAGACGACGTGCCCGGGCGGGAACGCGTGCGGAACGGCCAGCCGCCCGATCCGGACCAGGTCCGGATCGGTCAGCCCGTCGAACACCGGCACGCCCTGCAGCAGCGCCACGGACTCCTCGGTAGTCGCCCCCATCAGGACAAGCAGGATGCCAGGCCGGCCCGCCGACGGCTCGCCTCGTGCGGGTCGGCGGATGCGGCGCGACGAGCCACTAAGGTGCCTCGATGGCCCGCGCCGCCGCCGTCTGCGCCCTGCTCGCCGTCGTGCTGCTCGTCTCCGAGGGCTCGGCGGCCGAGCGCCCCCAGCCGTGGGCGACGGTCAACGTGTGCGACACCGCCAAGCACCCGAACGCCATCGGCATCCGGGCGTCGATGCCCGGCAGGGGGCGCAAGGGCGAGCGGATGTTCGTCCGCTTCCGCGTGCAGTGGCGCGACCCCGCCGACGGCCTCTGGCACAACCTCGTCGAGGGTGGCGACTCGGGCTTCGTGCGCGTCGGCCGCTCGAGCGGGGTGCGCGAGACCGGCCGGATCTTCCGCTACGAGGAGCCGCAGGCGGGCTCGCCTCAGCTGCTGCGCGGGATAGTGCGCTTCGAGTGGCGCCGCCGCGGGCGGGTCGTGAAGGGGCTGTCGCGGCGCACGCGCGCCGGACACAGGTCGGCCGCGGGCAGCGACCCGAAAGGCTACTCCGCGGCGACCTGCAGGCTGCGCGCCGGCTAGCGCTCTTCGAGCTTGCGGACGAACCGCCAGGCGCCCGGAACGATCGCCGCGGCGACCGCGGCCTTCACCAGGCCGCCCACGATGAAGATCGTGAACCCGTCGTGGATGGCGTTCGCCCAGCTGCCGTCGGCCCAGACCTTCAGCCACGGCACGCCGATGCCGAACACGATCAGCTGCCCGACGACGAACGACGCGAAGGCGACGGCGACACGCCGGTCCGCCCCGCGCTCCGCCAGCCAGCCGACCGCGTACGTGGCGAGGACGAAGCCGATGATGTAGCCGCCGGTCGCGCCCCACAGGTGCTCGAAGCCGCTGCCGCCGTCGGAGTAGACCGGCAGGAACAGGCCCATCGCCACGTAGAGCAGCATCGACGTCACGCCGCGATTGGCGCCGAGCGTCGCGCCGCACAGGACCACCCCGAGGGTCTGGCCGGTGATGGGCACCGGCGACCCGGGCACGGGGATGGCGATCTGCGCCATCACGGCCATGAAGAGGGCCCCGGTGAGGATCAGCGCCGCATCACGGACGCGGTCCCCCGGGATCGCGTCCGCGAGGACCGCGCGGCGCGGGAGAGCGAGAGTCGAAGTCGTCATGATCGCGAGGTTCTATCGGCTAGCGCGCCGTCGCGTCGAGCGATTCGACGAACAGGCGCGGATCGTTGGACGTCACGCCGTCGACACCGAGCCCCTCGAGGCGGGCGATGACCCGTGGGTCGTCGACCGTCCAGGCGTAGAGCTCTCCACCGGCCGCCTGGACGCGGCGGACCAGCGCGGGGGTGACGAGGCGCCAGTTCGCCATCACGGCGTCGACCCGCCCCGCCGCGATCGCGGCGGCCGCCCGCCGGGGCAGCGCGGCGCGGTAGGCGCCCCCGAGCGCCATCGCCGGCACGCGGGTCACCCGAGACCGGAACGGGTCGCGCCGCAGCTTCGGGACCGACCACCCGAGCCGCAGCGCCGGCTCGACCGCGCGCAGCTTGGCGAGGCTGGCGACCTCCATCGTCGACGCCAGCGAGCGGGCCACCAGCCCGTGGCGGTGCAGCGCCTCGACGAGGCGCTCCTCGTAGCCGGGCAGCTTGAGGTCGACGTTGAGCTCGACCGCCGAGAACGCCTCGCCGGCGAGGTGCGCGAGCCCCTCGTCGAGGGTCGCGGTCCGTCCCGGCACCAGGGCGGTGTAGTCGTGGGCCAGGAACAGCTCGCCGCTGCCGTCGGCGCGCTCGGACAGGACGTCGAACTCGATCATGTCGACGCCGTGCGCGAGGGCGGCGTCGAAGGAGGCCGCCGTGTTGCCCGGGGCGATGTGGTCGGCGCCCTTGTGACCGATCCGACGGAAGCTCACTCCTGACATCCCGGGCACCAGAACGTCGCTCGGTTGTCGTCCCACTGGCCGCGCTGGCGGATGCGGGCGCCGCAGCGCGGGCACGGCCGGCCGGCGCGGCCGTACACCCGCTCGAAGCGCCTGTGGTGGCCGTCCGAGGCCGAGCGCTGCATCCGCGGGCGCGTCTGGGCGATGATCGCCAGCGCCTCGCGGTCGTCGACGTCGCCTGTCCGCCGCCACGGGTCCACGCCGGCGGCGAAGCAGCCCTCGGCCTTCCAGAGGTTCCCGATCCCGGCGACGGTCCGCTGGTCGAGCAGCGCGTCTCCGATCGGGCGCGTCGGGTCGTCGGCGCGGAGCCGGCGCAGGAAGGTCGCCTCGTCGAACTCGGCGGCCAGGATGTCGGGGCCGAGCCCCGCGATGCGCTGGTCGGCGCGGGCTCGCGCCGCGGTCATCAGCTCGAGGACCGGGCCGTCGAACTGCACCACCTCGCCGCGGCCGGCGCGGGCGACGAACCAGGCGCGGCGCGGCGAGCGCCGCCACGGCCGGCCGTCCGTGTAGCTCGCCCAGCTGCCCTTCATGCGCAGGTGCGAGTGGATGACCAGCTCGCCCTCGAAGCGCAGGAACAGGTGCTTGCCGTGCGCGTCGACCGACGTGACGGCGCGTCCGCGCAGGCGCTCCTCCCAGCGGTCGGCGCGGAAGCGCGGGTGCGGCGTGGCGATCTCGTCCGGCACCACGCCCTCGAGGATCGGGCGGATGCTGCGGACCGCGTGGTGGATGGTGTCGCCCTCGGGCATGGTCGTCCACTCAGGGTACGCCGGCCACGCGCCGCCACACTGGAGAAATCGCCCGGTCTCAGGCGCTGAGCGTGAGCTTCCGCGGGCCGGGGCGGAAGCCGAGCTCGACGAGCAGCGGCTCGAGCGGCGAGCCGACGACGGGCGCGCCGTCGACCTTCTCCAGCGACAGCTTCACCGCCCGGCTGCCGCGCACGAAGTCGGCGAGCGCCGCGAGCGCCGGGCGCAGGCGGGCGTCGTCGGGGTCGACGAGCACCGCCAGTCCACGGCCGCCCTTGTCGACGAACACCACCGGCTCGGCCCCCGCCAGCACGACGTAGGCGCCGCGCACACGGCGCGGGCGCGCGTCGTCGCGCCGCGGCCAGGGCAGCGCCGCCCCGTAGGGCTGCGCCGGGTCGGTGGCGGCGAGCACGAGCGGCGCGGCCTCGTCGACCTCGCGCAGCGCCCGCAGGCGCTCGACCGCGCCCGGCAGGGCGAACTGGGCGCCTCCCAGGCCCTCGACGAAGTAGCCGCGGCGGCAGACGCCGAGCGTCTCCAGCGAGGACAGCGCGTCGTAGAGCGTCGAGAAGCCGCCCGGGACGCCCTCGGCGAGCACCTGTTCGCGCGTGACGATGCCGTAGCGCTCCAGCAGCAGCTCGGCGAGCGTCCGGCGTCGCGCGCCCGGCTCCGGCTCGGCGCGGAAGATCGTGGAGGTCAGCGCCCAGCGGCCCTGGACGGTGGCGGCCGCTCCGCGGCGGCGGGCGCCGAAGCGACGCGTCGCCGGGCGCGCGCGGCCGCGCGCGAGCGTCAGGCGC
>JANJUA010000039.1 GCA_024710825.1 Solirubrobacteraceae bacterium | reverse complement strand
GCCGCGCCAGCGCCGGCCGCGCCGCTCGCCGGGCCGAGCGAGTTCGTCTTCGGCTGACGCGGGCCGCCGCGCGCCCTCAGCGCGGCGCCGCCTCGCTCTGGCGCTTGCGCCGGATGTCGGCGAGCTGGTCGTCGATCCAGTCGCCCGGGTTCCGGCCCGTGATGATCTCCCGCAGCCCGTCCGCCCGCCGCGCCCGCTCCTCGGGCCGCATCGTCAGCGCCGCGTGGATCGAGTCCGCCAGCTCCTGGATGTCGAACGGGTTGACGCTCAGCGCGAACTCCCCGAGCTCCTCGTGCGCGCCGGTGTTCTCGGACAGGACCGACACCCCGTTGCGGGAGTTGACCACCGGCCCCTCCTTCGCCACGAGGTTCATCCCGTCGAACATCGCGTTGACGAGCAGCACGTCGTAGTGCTTGTAGGCGGCGACCGCCTCCTCGAGGTCGTCGCGCAGCTTCAGCTGGATCGGCATCCAGTCCGGTGTCCCGTGGCGATGGTTGACGACCGCCACCAGCGCTTCGATGCGCTCGAGGTACTCGGCGTACTCGGGCACGTCGGTCCGCGAGGGCATCAGCTGCGCCATGAACGTGACGCGCTCGCGGAACTCCGGGTGCTGCTCCAGGAACAGGTCGAAGCCCGAGAACCCGCGCAGCACGTTCTTGGAGAGGTCCGCCCGGTCGACGCGCAGGATCAGGTGGTTGCGCCGCCGGCGCAGGAGCTCGCGCTCGAACTCGCGGGTGCGCTCGCTCTCGGCCACCCGCCGCGTCGCCGCCGCGTCGATCGGCAGCGGGTACGCGCGCACCCAGACCTCGTGGTCGCCCGTGTTCCACACGATGCCGCGCTCGAAGTCGACGTCGAGCCCCATCAGGTCGCGGCAGCACTGGAGGAAGTTGCGCCGGTAGGCCTGGGTGTGGAAGCCGATGATGTCGTTGGCCAGGAGGCCCTCGTAGATGTCGTTGCGGATCCTCGTGGGAAGCACGCGCCAGGCGTCGGGCTGGGTCCAGGGGATGTGCACGAAGTGGTGCAGGAACGCGTCGGGGCGCGCCTTGCGCACGAGCCCGGGCAGCGTGTAGAGGTGGTAGTCGTGAACCATCACGACGGGCTCGGCGAGCCCCTCGACCTGGTCGATCACCGCGGTCGCCAGATCCTCGTTGACGACGTTGTAGCCCCACTCGAACGCCTCGACCTCGTGACGGCGCACGTCCGGCGCGTTCGACAGGTCCCAGAGGTAATGCTGGATGAACCACAGCATCGGGTTCGCGAAGACGTTGTAGAAGCGGTCGTAGGCGTCGGGGTCGCTGTCGACGAAGCGCACCCGGTAGGAGCCGCCGGCCGGCGACTCGACCGTGAACGGCTTGCCGCCCGCATGCCGGGCGCGCTCGGCGTCCCCCTGGGTCATCGACGAGGCGATCCAGACGGACTCGCGATGCGACGCCAGCCCGGTCAGCGCCGTCACCAGCCCACCGCCGCCGCGCTTGAGCGAGCCGTCGTCCTGGAAGGTGACGGGACCGCGGTTGGACACGAGGACGAGGGGCGCGCGGTCGGTCATGGCTGCAGCTCCGTGAAGATCCTCAGGTAGTCGCGGAGGTAGCGCGGCGTCAGGAAGTGCCTGCGGACATGCTCCTTGCCGCGCCGGCCGAGCGCCTTGCCGAGCGCGGGATCTCGCAGGATCTCGATCGACCGGGCCGCGCAGCTCTCCACGTCGCTCACCAGGTACCCCGAGACGCCGTCCTCCACCTGGAGCGGGATCCCCCCGACGTCGCCTCCGATGAACGGCTTGGCCTTCCAGATCGCCTCGCTCACCGTCAGCCCGAACCCCTCGCGGATCGACTTCTGGATCACGACGTCCGCGTGCGACTGGAAGGCGTTGACCTCGATCGCCCCGACGTTGTTGAAGTTGTTGAGGATGTGCACGTCGGGGTCGCCGTCCGCGTGCGCCATCGTGGCGTTGAAGAAGTCCCAGCCCTCGGGGTCGTCGCTGGCCATCGAGCCGACGAGCGCGAGCTGCACGTCCGGCACCTCCTCCTTGACGAGCCGGTAGGCGTCGATGACCCCGAGCGGGTCCTTCCACGGGTCGAAGCGCGACACCTGGCAGATCAGCGGCCGGTCGACGTCGATGCCGAACTGGTTGCACACGTACGCGGCGTCCTCCGGCGACAGCGCCATGTTCTTCGGCGCCAGGGGGTCGATCGCGGGGGGCACGATGTTGACGTTGCCGCTCATGCCCCGCGGCACGTACTGCTCCATGTGGAACAGCGACTCGGGGTAGTGGGCGATGTAGGGCAGCAGCCGATCGATCGTCGCCGGGTTCGGCGTCGACAGGTCGATGTGGCAGCGCCACACCCAGCCCTCCGCCTTCTCGGGCACCAGCCGGTAGAGCGCCGCGGGCTGCGGGTCGTGGACGAGGCACACGTCCCAGCCGGGCGACAGCTCGCGCGCGTTCATCTCGTTGTACTGCTCCCACACCGACCACTCCTCCTCGGAGAGGTCCTGCGGATGGCCCTGGAGCGCGTTGTGCATCAGCTTGGTGGCGTTGAAGAACTCCTCACGACCGTAGATCACCTGCCACTCGACGTCGAGCCCCACGTCCTTCATCAGCGGCACGAGCGTGTAGAGGATCTCCGACACGCCGCCGCCGAAAGCGGTGGCCGACAGGTGCACGACGCGCAGGCCCTTCAGCGGCTCGGCGAGCGCGCGCACCTCCTCGGCGAGGTCGCGCCCGACGATGTGGGTGTAGTCGGCGAGGAGCTTCGTCCCCACGTTCACGGTCTGGAGCACAAGCGAGGACGCTACCCGCTAAGGGCCCGTCGCAGCAGGACGTTCTCCGAGCGTCACCGTCACCTCGCGCTCCTCGTCGCCCCGGCGAACGCGGATCTCGATCTCCTCGCCGGGCTCGTGGCCGAGCAGCAGCCGAGCCACGTCGGTGTCGCGTCCGACCGGATCGCCGCCCACCGCGACGATGACGTCGCCGCCGAGGCGGTAGGGCCGCGCCTGGAAGCGCGCCTCGCCGCGGTCGCCGGCGCGGATCCCCGCGCGGGCGGCCGGGCCGCCGTCCTCGACGGTCTGCACCCACGCGCCCTCGTCGACGCCCAGGTCGAAGCGGTCGGCGAGCTGCGGGTAGACCGGGACCGTCGACACGCCGAGGAACGCGTACTCGACCTCGCCGTCCTCGCGGAGCTGCTCGAGCGAGTGCAGGACGCTGTCGGCGCTGACCGCGAAGCCGACCCCCGAGCCGGCTCCCGACGCCGACTTGATCTGCGAGTTGATGCCGATCACGCGCCCCTCCGCGTCGAGCAGCGGCCCGCCCGAGTTGCCGCTGTTGATGGCGGCGTCCGTCTGGATGGCGCCCGAGATCGCGAAGCCGGTCAGCGACTGGATCAGGCGGTTGAGCGCCGAGACGACGCCGATCGACAGCGACTGCGGCTCTCCGTACGGCGAGCCGATCGCGGCGACCGGCTCGCCGACCACGACCGTGTCGAGGCGCGCGAGCTCGAGCGGGCGCAGGTCGAGCCCGGCCGGGTCGACGCGCAGCAGCGCCACGTCCGCGTCGGGGTCGACGCCGACGATCTCCGCGTCGACCTGGTAGCCGTCGGCGAACCGCACGAAGACCTGGCGGGCGGTGCCCACCCCGCCGCCCTCGCCCTGCGTCACCACGTGGGCGCTGGTGAC
>JANJUA010000360.1 GCA_024710825.1 Solirubrobacteraceae bacterium | reverse complement strand
GCGCGAGGCGATCGAGGCGGTCAAGGCCGACATGGAGACCGCGCGCCCGATGGACCGGCTGATCTGCGGCGACGTCGGCTACGGCAAGACGGAGGTGGCGCTGCGCGCCGCGTTCAAGGCGGTGGAGGGCGGCAAGCAGGTCCTGATGCTCGTCCCGACGACGATCCTCGCCCAGCAGCACTACGGGACGTTCGCCGAGCGCTTCGCGGAGTATCCGATGACGGTGGAGCACGTGTCGCGCTTCCGCCCCGCGGCCGAGCAGCGAGACGCGGTCAAGCGCTTCAACGAAGGCCGGGTGGACGTGCTCATCGGCACCCACCGGCTGCTGTCGCGCGACGTGCGCCCGAAGGACCTCGGGCTCATCGTCGTCGACGAGGAGCAGCGCTTCGGCGTCAAGCAGAAGGAGCTGCTGCGCCAGCTCAAGCTGCGCGTCGACGTGATCGCCATGAGCGCCACGCCGATCCCCCGGACGCTGCAGATGTCGCTTGCCGGCGTGCGCGACATCTCGGTCATCGAGACGCCGCCCGAGGGCCGGCGGCCGGTGAAGACCTACGTCGGCGAGTACGACGAGGCGCTGGTCAAGCAGGCGCTCGAGCGCGAGAAGGCCCGCGGCGGCCAGGCGTTCTTCCTGCACAACCGTGTCGAGACGATCGACGAGACCGCCGAGCGGCTGCGCGCCCTGTGCCCCGGGCTGCGCTTCGAGGTCGGCCACGGCCAGCTCGAGTCCGACGAGCTCGAGGCGCGCATGCTCGCGTTCCTGCAGGGCGACGCGGACGTGCTCGTGGCGACCTCGATCATCGAGTCGGGCATCGACATCCCGCAGGCCAACACGCTGATCGTCGAGCGTGCCGACGTCTTCGGCCTCGCCCAGCTCTACCAGATCCGCGGCCGGGTCGGGCGCTCCCGCGAGCGGGCGTACGCCTACCTGCTGTACCCGAGCGCCGACGCGCTGACCCACGAGGCGGCGCAGCGGCTGTCGGCGCTGAGCGACTACACCGAGCTCGGCGCCGGCTTCAAGATCGCCATGCGCGACCTGGAGATCCGCGGCGCCGGCAACCTGCTCGGCGACGAGCAGTCCGGGCACGTCGCCGCGCTCGGCTTCGAGCTGTACCTGTCGATGCTCGACGAGGCGGTCCGCGCGGCCGAGGGCATGACCGAGGAGGCTCCGGAGCCGGTGCGCCTCGACGTCAACGTGGACGCCTACGTGCCGGCCGACTACGTGCCCTACGAGCAGGCGAAGATCGACGTGCACCGGCGCATCGCCGGAGCCTCGGAGGTGGCCGACCTGGCGCTGCTGCGCGACGAGCTGGAGGACCGCTTCGGCCCGGTGCCCGAGCCGCTGGCGAACCTCGTCGCGCTCCAGCAGGCGCGGATCAAGCTCGGCCAGGCCGGGGCGACGGCGGTCACTTTCCGCGGCGGACGGCTCGCGGTGACGCCGATCGAGCTCGACTCGGTCCGCGCCAAGCGCCTGCGCGAGCAGCTTCCGGGCGCCCTGTACGAGTCGGGCAAGTCCCAGCTGTCCGTCCGCGTTCCCGACGATCCCCAGCAGCGCTTCCCCGCCGTCGTCCAGGCCGCAGACGCGCTCCTCGCGGTCACCCGCGAGGCCGCTTAACCCGCCGTTCAGCAACCGTCGCCAAGGTGGCGTGAATGCGCCTCCGTTCCGCTACGCTTCCGCGCCCTATGCGCGGATTCCTTCGACTTCTCCTCCCCCTCGGGCTGATCGGTCTCTTCTCGCTCGGACTCGCCGCCTGCGGCGGCGACGACAAGGAGATCCCGGCCAACGCGGTCGCCACCGTCGGCGACGCGTCCATCACCAAGGACGACTTCACCCACTGGCTGGACATCTCGGTCGCCCAGGCGGGCCAGGGCGGCCAGAAGATCGAGCTCGGCGAGCCGCCGGAGTTCGCGGCCTGCGTCGCCCAGAAGAAGAAGGACGCCCCGAAGCCGGCCAAGGGCCAGCCGAAGACCACCGACGCGCAGTACAAGGACCAGTGCAAGCAGCAGTACGACGCCGCCCGCGACCAGGTCGTGTCGTTCCTCATCTCGTCGCAGTGGATCCGGCAGGAGGCCGCCGAGCGCGACATCTCCGTCACCGACGAGGAGGTCAAGAAGGCCTTCGAGGAGACCAAGAAGCAGTCGTTCCCGAAGGAGGCCGACTACAAGAAGTTCCTCGAGACGTCCGGCATGTCCGAGGAGGACATCCTCTTCCGGGTTCGCCTCGACGAGCTCTCCAACAAGCTCCGGGAGGCCGTGACCAAGGGCAAGGACAAGGTCACTCCGCAGCAGGTCTCCGACTACTACGCCAAGAACAAGGAGCGCTTCGCGACGCCCGAGACGCGCGACGTGCGCATCGTGCTGACCAAGACCGAGGCGGAGGCGAACGCGGCCAAGCAGGAGCTCGAGAACGGCGGTAGCTGGAAGCAGGTCGCCAAGGAGCACTCGACCGACGAGGCCTCCAAGAACCAGGGCGGGCTGCTCGCCGGCATCGCGCAGGGTCAGCAGGAGAAGGCGCTGGACGAGGCGGTGTTCGAGGCGGACAAGGGGAAGCTGTCCGGCCCGGTGAAGACCCAGTTCGGCTGGTACGTCTTCGAGGTCGACAAGGTCACGCCGGCCGACCAGCAGACCGAGAAGGAGGCGGAGGCCACCATCAAGCAGATCCTCGCCTCCGAGGGCCAGCAGAAGGCGCTCGAC
>JANJUA010000171.1 GCA_024710825.1 Solirubrobacteraceae bacterium | reverse complement strand
GCACGAGGACGGCTCGCCGATCGACGGCCGTGGGCAACGCCGCAGCGAACGCCTTCGGCAGGTTCTTATCCCGGCCCGGGTGCGACCCTCGGGCAGGGGACCGTGTTCGCCTACCTAGCAGCCAAGCACGCCGGAGAGCGCGCACGGAGCTCGGAGCCGGCCCCGAGCTAGACGAGTCGTCCCACGGGTTCGTGGTCAGGCGGTGAGGTTGCGTGGTGGGCGTCCGACGTCGAGCCTCTGCTTGGCGGTCGGGACGGAGGCGCTCAGCTCCCGACGTCCGCGACCAGCGCCGCGACCAATCCGTCGGGCGTGTGCTCGGCCGCCTCGACGTCGGGCTCGAGGCCGTGCGAGCGCAGCTCGGCGCTCGTCACCGGCCCGATCGAGACCAGGCGCGGCCCCGTCGGCTTCGCGCCCGCACGCAGCACGTTGCACACCGCCGACGCCGACGTGAAGGTCACGTAGTCCGCGCCTTCGACCGCCGCGCGCGCGGCGGCGTCCAGCGGCGTCGCGACGGTGCGGTACGCGGCGACGACGTCGACCTGGGCGCCCTGCGCACGCAGGCCGTCGAGCAGCGCGTCGCGCGCCTCCTCGGCGCGGACCACGAGCGCGCGCGAGACGGGCAGCGCGCGCAGCGCCTCGACCAGCGACTCGGCGATCGCGCGCGGCGGCACCAGGTCGGCCTGGATGCCGCCCGCCCGCAACACGCGCGCCGTCCCCGGCCCGATCGCGGCGATCGTGGGCCCCGCGAGCGAGCGCGCGTCGCGCACCTCCTCGAGCAGCCGCGCGGCCCCGTTGGGGCTCGTCACGCACAGCAGGTCGTAGCCGCGCACGTCCGGCAGCTCCACCGGCAGCGGCTCGATCGCGATCGCCGGCGCCTCGACGACCTCGGCGCCCAACGCGCGCAGCCGCTCGGCGAGCGGGCTCGCCTGCGCGCGCGCCCGCGTGACCGCGACCGTCCGCCCGCTCAACGGCCGCGCCGCGCCCAGCCACGCCAGCTCGTCGCCGAGTGCCGCGACCGGCCCGACGATCGTCACCGACGGCGGGCGCACGCCCGCCTCCCGCGCCCGCTCGGCGATGGTGGCGAGCGTCGCCACGATGCTGCGCTGGCCGCCCAGCGTGCCGCGCTCGACGATCGCGGCCGGCTCGTCCGCGGGTCGCCCGCTCGCGACGAGCAGCTCCGCGATCCGCGGCAGGGCGCGCACGCCCATGTAGAAGACGAGGGTGCCCGGGAACGCGGCCAGCGCCCCCCATTCGAGCTGCGTCTCGGGCTTGTCCGGATCCTCGTGGCCGGTGACGAAGGCCACGGCCGCGGCCAGTCCCCGCTGGGTCACCGGGATCCCGGCGTAGGCGGGTGCGGCGACCCCGGCGGTCACGCCCGGGACGACCTCGAAGTCGACGCCTGCCTCGCGCAGGACGCGGGCCTCCTCGCCGCCGCGGCCGAAGACGAACGGGTCGCCGCCCTTGAGCCGCACCACCGTCCGTCCGGCCCGGGCGTGCTCGACCAGCAGCCGGTTCGTCTCGTCCTGCGGCACGTGGAAGCCGCCACCGACCTTGCCGACGTCGACGATCTCGGCGTCGAGCCCGTCGAGGATCCCGGGCGGAACGAGCTTGTCGGTGAGGATCACGTCGGCGGCGGCGAGCAGCTCGCGGGCGCGCACCGTCAACAGCCCGGGGTCGCCCGGTCCGGCGCCGACGAGATGGACCCGGCCGCTCACCCGCGCAGCATCTCCCCGGCGCCGGCGGCCAGCAGCCGCTCGGCGACCTCCGCGCCCAGCGCCTCCGGATCGTCCCCGTCGAGCTCGTCGCGCACCCAAGCGGACCCGTCGACCCTGCCGACGAAGGCGCGCAGCCGCAGCCCCGCTTCGACGATCGTCGCGTGCGCGCCCACCGGCGTGTGGCAGTCCGCCCCGAGCGCGCGGACGAGCGCGCGCTCGCAGGTCAGCGCGCGCAGCGCCGCGCCGTGGCCGACGCCCGCGGCCGCCTCGCGCGCGGCTCCGTGCTCGCGCCGCGCCTCGATCAGCAGCGCGCCCTGCCCCGGCGCCGGCACGAGCTCGTGCAGCACGCAGCCCACGGCGTCCGTCCGGCCCAGCCGCTCCAGCCCGGCGAGCGCCAGCACGATCGCGTCCGCCTCGCCGTCGGCCAGCTTGCGCAGCCGCGTGTCGACGTTCCCGCGCAGCTCGACGACCCGGAGATCCGGCCGCAGCGCGCGCAGCGCCGCCGTCCGCCGCAGGCTGCTGGTCCCGATCCGGGCGCCAGGCGGCAGCGCGGCGAGCGAGTCGGCCCCGCACAGCGCGTCCCATGGCGCCGCGCGTGCCGGGACGCCAGCCAGCACGAAGCCGTCGGGCAGCACGGCGGGGACGTCCTTGGCGCTGTGCACGGCGAGGTCCGCGTCGCCGCGCTCCAGCGCATCCTCGATCTCCAGCACCCACTCGCGCTTGTCGTCGACGTCGCGGCGCCGGTCGCCGCTCGTCACCACCTCGACGAGCACGGCGTCGGGGTGGGTGGGCGCGAGCAGCTCGGCCACGTGCCGCGCCTGCGCCAGCGCCAGCGCGCTGCCGCGGGTGGCGATCCTCACGACCGCAGCCGGCGCACGTTGTCGCGCGTCGGCGCGGCCTCCGCCTCGGCCGCTCCGCGGGCGTCGAGCCCGAACAGCTCGCGCACCATGGCGACCCGCCCGTGGCCGCTCTCGCGCAGCCGGATCGTGGGCTCGTGCAGCAGCCGCTGCATGACCGCGCGGGCGACGGCGTCGATGCGCGCGGCGTCGCGCTGCGTGATGCCCTCCCAGCGACCCGCGTTCTCCGCGAGCACCTGCTCGACGATGTCGCGGCCGTGCTCCCGCAGCGCGGCGATCGTCGGGCGCACGTCCTGCTGGCCCATCCAGTGGGCGAAGCGCTTGATCTCCTCCTCCACGATCGCCTCGGCGACGTGCGCCTCCGTCGTCCGGCTGCTCATCGTGTGGTCGACGACGCCCTGGAGGTCGTCGATGTCGTAGAGCGTCACGCCGTCGAGATCGCCGCAGGCGGGCTCGATGTCGCGTGGCACCGCGATGTCGATCAGCAGCAGCGGCCGGTGGTCGCGGATCTCCATCACCTGTTCGAGCGCGGCGGCCTCGACGAGCGCGTGGGGTGAGCTGGTGGACGCGACGACGATGTCGGCGCGCTCGAACTGCTCGGGAAGCGCGTCCAGCGCCACGACGTGGCCACCGAAGCGCTGGGCGATGGAGCGGGCGCGGTCGGCCCGGCGGTTGGCGAGGAACACGGTGGCGACGCCCTGGGCGGAGAGGGCCTTGGCCGTCAGCTCGCTCGTCTCGCCGGCGCCGATCACGACGACGTGGCGGGCGGAGAGGTCGCCCAGGATCTCCTCGGCGAGCCGGACCGCTACCGACGAGACGCTGGCGCGCCCCTCGGAGATGCGCGTCTCGGCGCGCACGCGCTTGCCGGCCGCGAGCGCCGCGGAGAACAGGCGGTTGAGCATCGGCCCCGTCGTCTCCGCCTCACGGGCGATCTCGTGCGCGCGGCGGACCTGCCCCTGGATCTCGGCCTCACCGACGATCATCGACTCCAGGCCGGCGGTGACCCGGTAGAGCTGGCGGGCGGCGTCGCAGTTGCGCGGCGAGTACATGGACTCCGCCAGGTCGGTGGGACGGATGCCCGCACGCGTCGCCAGCAGGCCCAGGACGCCGCTCTCGGCCGCCACCGGGTTGGGGGTCGTGAGGTAGACCTCGGTGCGGTTGCAGGTCGAGATCGCCGCCGCCTCGTCGACCGCCGGCATGTCGACGCACGCGCGGACGAGCTCACCTGCGCGGGTGTCCGACAGGGCGAGCCGCTCGCGGACCGCCACCGGGGCGGTCTTGTGCGAGATCCCGAGGCAGAGGACCTCGCTCACTCGATCGTCGCCGCCTCGTGGTCACGCTCGTCGCCGGCGCTGCGCGTCTGCTCGTCGAGCTCGGCGATGTCGCGCTCGAGCCGCGCGAGCCGCGCGCCCATGATCGCCACGTAGACGAGGACGAGGGCGAAGAAGACCAGGTAGGCGGCCGCGACGTACTTGCCGGCCTCGTCGAGGGGGAGCGCGGGCATCAGATCGTGGGTGCGGCGCTGCGGCGCAGGACGGGGTTGTCGGCGTCGCCGTCGAGGCGGCGGCGCAGCGCGCTCACACGCGCTCGGGTGTGCTTCGCGGCCATCTCGAACCTCCAGAGGGTGACGAACAGGAGCGCCATGCCGACGATCGTCACCAGGAACGTCAGGCGCATGTCGCCGGGCATCGCGCCGCCGGTGGCGCTCAGCACGCGGGGGTGGGTGTAGGCCTCGGCCAGGCGGACGGCGAGGAAGTTCAGGGGGACGAACGCGCCGGCGGTGATCGCGAAGACGCTGGCGTAGCGCGCCTGGCGCTCGCGGTCCTCGATCGAGAAGCGCAGCGGCTGGTAGGTCGCGTAGAGCAGGAAGACGATGAGGAACGACACGAGCGTGGGCTCGTCCCAGAGCCACCAGTGGCCCCACGCGGCCTTCGCCCAGATCGAGCCCGTGACGAGCACGCCGATGGCGAGGATGAGGCTCAGGTGGATGGCGACGTACGACTTCAGGTCGTAGACGGCGTCGCGCGTGCGCAGGTGCTGGATGGCGAAGATCCCGCCCGCCACGAAGCCGCACAGCGCCACGATCGCCATCGGCACGTGCAGGTAGAAGATCTTCTGCACGAAGCCCTGGTCGGCGTCGTTGGGCGCCCAGAAGAACACGAGCGCGAAGGCGCCCACAAGCGTCACTACGGTGGCAGCGGAGAGGGCTGCGATGCCCTTGCCGTACATCCGGGGATCAATCCTCCAGCAACGGATCGAAGACCGCTATGGCGAGCAGTCCGAAGACCAGATCGTACAGCCCGAGCACGAGCAGCCAGCGAACGGGCAGCACGGCCGCGCCACCCTCGAGCAGCAGCGGCTCGAGCGCCTCGGCCGCACCGATGACCACCGGGACCAACAGCGGCAGCGCGATCAGCGGCCCCACGAGGTCGCGCGCGCGGGTCCGCACCGCGAGCGCGCCGACGAGCGCGGCGATGATCGCGAAGCCGGCGTTGACGAGCGCCAGGACGACGATCAGACCGGGCAGCGCCTGGCCGATCCCGGGGCCGAGCAGGAGGAAGGCGAAGGCCGGCACGGCGACGATCTCCAGCACGGTCAGGTAGCCGAACAGGGCGACCGCCTTCGCGACGAACAGCCAGGTGCGGTCGACCGGCGCGAGCAGGAAGCCGTCGAAGCCGCCCTGCTCCTCGTCGGCGACGTAGAGCCGGTTGAGCCCGAGCATCCCGGCGAAGAGGATCGTCACGACGAGGATGCCGGCGGCGAGGTCGCCGGCGACGGTCGCGCGGTTCAGGCCGAAGTGGAAGACCACGAACGTCGTGACGCTGAACAGCGCCATGCCGGGGATCGACTCGAACGTGCGCAGCTCCAGGCGCAGCTCCTTGCGCAGGATGGCGGCGGCGACCCTCATCGGTAGAGCGCCCCGATCTGCTCCGGCTTGACCTCGCCCGCGGCGGCGAGGAGCGCCGGGCGCCCGCCGCGCAGGCCGAGCGCGATGTCGGCGTCCGCCAGTCCGCCGGCCGGGTCATGGCTCGTGACCACGCGCGTGCGGCCTCGCAGCAGCGGGTCGACGAGCTCCGCCGCCGCCGGGTCCAGGTTCGCGCGCGGCTCGTCGAGCAGCAGCAGCTCGGGATCGTGCAGGACGGCGCGGGCCACGGCGACCCTCTGGACCATGCCGCGCGAGAGGGTCGCGACCGGGTCCTGCGCTCGGCGCGCCATCCCCACGGCGTCGAGCAGCTCCTCGATGCGCGCCTCCGGCACCTGGTGCAGGCGCGCGTGGTAGCGAAGGTTCTCGCGTGCGCTGAGCTCCCGGTACAGCAGCGGCTCGTGGCCGAGCAGCCCGATGCGCCCGCGGACGGCCCACGCCCGGCGCGGCAGCTCCTCGCCGAGGACGCGCACGGTGCCGGCCGTGGGGCGCAGCAGCGTCGCGAGGATCCGCAGCAGCGTCGACTTCCCGGCGCCGTTCGGGCCGAAGACGACGAGCGTGCGGCCCGCCTCGACGGTCAGCGAGACGTCGGCGAGCGCCGCGCGCTCCCCGTAGGCCCGGCCGAGCTTCTCGAGCTCAATGGCGGGAGTCACCGCGGATGGTCGCGACGGCGTGGCCGAGCACCGGCGCCACGACGCCGAAGACCTCGTCGATCGCCCGCGGGCTGCCGGGGAAGTTGACGATCAGCGTCCCGCCGGCGACGCCGGCGAGCCCGCGCGAGAGCGCCCCCATCGGCGTGTGTCGGCGCGACTCGGCGCGCATCGCCTCGGCCAGTCCCGGGATCTCGCGTTGGATGACCATGCGCGTGGCCTCGGGCGTCACGTCGTCGGGCGTCAGCCCGGTTCCGCCCGTGGTCAGCACCAGCGCGAATCCCTCGTCGACGTAGTGGCGCAGCCGGTCCTCGATGAGCCCGAAGTCGTCGGGCACGACCTCCATCGTCTCGATGTCGGCCCCGGCCTCCTCGGCGCGCTGCGCGAGCAGCACGCCGCTCGTGTCCTCGCGCACGTGATGCGCGACGCCCGTCGAGATGGTGAGGATGGCGCAGCGCATGGGCGCCGCGGAGCCTACTTGCGCCGGTAGTCCGACTTGCCGCCGGTCTTGGAGACGAGCGCGACCTCGGCGATCTCGACGCCCTGCTCGAGGCCCTTGACCATGTCGTAGACGGTCAGCGCCGCGACGCTCGCCGCCGTGAGCGCCTCCATCTCCACCCCGGTGCGGGCGGTGGCCTTCGCGGTGGCGGTGATCGCGACGGTGCCCGCGGCGGCGTCGACCTCGGCCTCGACGCCGACGGTGTCGAGCGCCAACGGGTGGCACAGCGGGATCAGGTCGCTCGTGCGCTTGGCGCCCTGGATGCCGGCGAGCCGGGCGGTGCCGAGGACGTCGCCCTTGGGCGCGTCGCCGGCCTGCACGGCCGCGGCGGTGGCGGGCGACATCCGCACGAGCGCGCGGGCGACGGCGACGCGCTCGGTGACCGCCTTGGCGCCCACGTCGACCATGCGAGCCTGCCCGCGCTCGTCGAGGTGGGTGAGCGCGCCGCTCGTGCTCATGCCGCCTTACCTTCCAGACTGTGCGTGGCGGGGATGGACTTCATGCTGGCTGCCGTCGATGGCTCAGGTCGCTGATCCCCCCGCTGCGCCGCCTTTCTCTGACCGCTGATTAGGCACTGCGGCCCATCGCTGTGTAAGGCAATGTCGGTAGAGCAAGGCACGGCCAGTCCTTCGTGGCAGAGAGGAGACGACGGGTGGGTGTTGCGGTCGGGATTGACATCGCCAAGGAGTTTCATTGGGTCAGGGCCATCGACACGAGCGATAGCCGGCTGCTGGTTGACCGGCGCGTCGACAACGAGCCGGTCGCGCTGCACGCGCTGATTGACGAGCTCGAGGCGCTGAGCAGCGAGCACGGCCAGCTGCGCGCCGGGATCGATGTCATCGGCGGGATCGCCGGCCTGGTCGCCGCGATGCTGCTGGAGGCCGGCATCGATGTCGTTCATGTCTCGGGGCTGGCGGTCAATCGGGCTCGCCAGGGCAGCGTCGGCGGCGAGCACAAATCTGATCCCAAAGACGCGGGCGTGATCGCCGACCAGGTCCGCCATCGACGCGACCTGCGCTCGATCGACGCCGCGACGGAGGTCGACGCCGAGATCCGGCTGTTGGTCGGTCGTCGCCGCGAGCTGGTCGCCGAGCAGACCAGGCGCATCAGTCGCCTGCGCGACCTGCTGGCCTCGATCTTCCCCGGCCTGGAACGCGTCGTCGACCCCGTCCAGAAGGCGAGCCTGCGGCTGCTGGGGCGTTACGTCACGCCCGCCGAGATCCGCAAGGCCGGTCGCCGCCGCCTGATCGAGCACATCGCCCGCGCTGGGCGCCTGCCACGCAAGCACGTCGAGCAGCTCGCTGACCGAGCGCTGGCCGCCGCCCACGCCCAAGACATCACCGTCCCCGGCGAGCGCGTCGCTGCCGATCTCATCCGCGAGCTCGCCAACGAGATCGCCACCGCCAAGACCCGCCTGGCCAGCCTGGACGCCGACCTGGAGGCGGCGCTGGAACGCCACCCTGACGCGGCCCTCATCCGCAGCCTGCCCGGGATGGGGGCCACCCTCACCGCAGAGTTCATCGCCGAGACAGGCGGCATCGACCGCTTCCCCGGCCCCGACCAGCTCGCCGCCGCCGCCGGCCTCGCGCCGGTGCTCAAGCAGTCGGGCAAGGTCCGCTACCTCCAACGCGCCAACACCGGCAACAAGACCCTCAAAC
>JANJUA010000170.1 GCA_024710825.1 Solirubrobacteraceae bacterium | reverse complement strand
AGCCCGATGCGGGCCGTCGCCAGCTCGATGGCCAGCGGCAGGCCGTCCAGCCGCAGGCAGATCTCGGCCACGGCGCGGGCGTTGGCGTCGGTGAGGCGGAAGTCGGCTCTGACGGCTTGCGCGCGCGCGACGAACAGCGCGATCGCCTCGAACGACGCGAGCTGCTCGGCGCCGGGCCGCCGGGGAAGGGTGTCGGGCAGCGACAGCGGGGGCACGGGGAGGATGTGCTCGCCGCGGACGTGCAGCGGCTCGCGGCTGGTGACCAGCAGCGTGAGCCCGGAACACCGCTGCAGCAGCTCGAGCAGCGTGGTCGCCGCGACGGTCACCTGCTCGGCGTTGTCGAGCACGATCAGCGCTCGCCGGTCGCCGAGCTGCCGGGCGAGCTGGGCGAGCATCGGCTCGTCGCCGGTCTCGCTGAGCGCGACCGCCCGCGCGATCGCCGTCAGCACGGCGTCGGTGTCGCGGGCCGCGGACAGGTCGGTGAAGACGACGCCGGCGGCGAACCGATGCGCGCCGTCGGCGGCCGCCCGCAGCGCCAGCCGCGTCTTCCCGGTGCCCCCGGGTCCCACGAGCGTGAGCAGGCGCGCCCCGTCGCGCAGGCGGCCGGCGATCGCCTCGAGCTCGGCGCCGCGCCCGACGAACGTCGTGGTCTGGGCGGGCAGGCCCGCGGCGCCGACGCGCTGGGTCGTCAGCGGCGGGAAGTCGCGTGCCAGCGCAGGATGGACGACCTGGAAGACGTGCTCGGGGCGGCCGAGGCTGCGGAGCCGGTGCTCGCCGAGGTCGCGGAGCGTCGCGCCGGGCGGAACCTGGTCGGCGAGCAGGGCCGCCGCCGCGGCCGAGAGGAGCACCTGCCCGCCATGGCCGGCGGCCATGATCCGCTGAGCGCGGTTGACCGTCGGACCGAAGAAGTCGCCGTCGCGGACCTCGGCCATGCCGGTGTGCACGCCCATGCGGACGCGCAGCGGCCCTGTCTCGTCCCAGGGCTCCTCGGCGAGGCGGCCCTGGGCGTCGAGGCACGCCTCGACCGCGCCGCGCACCGACCCGAAGACCGCCATGATCCCGTCGCCGGTCGTCTTGACCGTTTGACCGTCGGACGCCGCCACGGCGGCGGCGAGGATGGCGTCGTGGCGCCGGAGGGCGTCGCGCATCGCGTCCGGCGACTCCTCCCACAGCCGCGTGCTGCCCTCGAGATCGGTGAACAGGAAGGTCGGCGTCGTGGGCGGCGCCTGGGGAGGCGGGCGAGATGTCGATGACAACGCGCCCGTGACGGAGGCGGTCGGGCCGTCGCGGCTCATGTCGGTTCGCTCATGTTCCCGCGATCGCGGGCGCGGCGCAAAGGACCGCCCGGCATGAGGCGCCCGACCGCGTTCGCGACCGGTCCCCGGCGTAGGCTCAGGCCATGAGCGCCGACGGGCTCCGCCGCATCGCCCACCTCGACATGGACGCGTTCTACGTGTCGGTCGAGCTCCAGCGGCGCCCCGAGCTGCGCGGCAGGCCGGTGGTGGTCTCCGGCACCGGCCCGCGGGCGGTCGTGACGACCGCCAGCTACGAGGCGCGGAAGTTCGGCGTCGGCTCGGCGATCCCCGCCTCCCGCGCCCGTCGCCTGTGCCCGCAGGCGGTCTTCATCACGCCCGACTTCGATGCCTACCGCGCGGTCTCGCGCCGGGTCATGGAGCTCGTGCGCGGGCACGTCGAGCGCACCGAGGTGGTGGGGCTCGACGAGGCCTATCTCGACCTCGACGGCCTGCACTCGCCGCATGCCGCGATGCGCCGTCTCGTCGCGCAGATCCGCGAGCGCACCGGCCTGACCGCGTCGGTCGGCATCGGGCCGAACAAGCTCGTGGCGAAGGTCGCCTCCGACGCGGAGAAGCCGGCCGGCTTCGTCGTCCTCACGCGCGAGGAGGCGTGCGCCCGGTTCGCGTCGGCGTCGCCGGGCCTGGTGCCGGGCATCGGTCCGAAGACCGTCGAGCGCCTGGCGGAGCTGGGGATCGTGACGCTCGGGCAGCTCGCCGCCGCGCCCGAGGCGGTTCTGCGGCAGCGCTTCGGCGCCAACCACGGCCGCGAGCTGCTGGCGCGGGCGCGCTTCCACGGCTCCGACCGGCTGACGCTGTCGCGCGTCGCGGTCTCCGAGTCGAGGGAGACGACGTTCCCGAGCGACATCGCCGATCGCGCCGAGCAGGAGACGGCCCTGCGGCGGCTGGCGGGCGAGCTGTGCGACGGGCTGAAGCGCCCGGGGCTGACGATCGCGATCAAGGTCCGCCTCGACGACTGGACGACCGTCACCCGCGCGCGGACGATCGCCGAGCCGACCCGGGCCGCCGACGTGGTCGCCGGGGTGGCGCTGGGGCTGCTGCGGGACTACGCGCCGCCACGGCCGGTGCGCCTGCTCGGCGTGCGCGTGGCGGGCTTCGACGCGCCGGCCACGCCGGAGGTCGACGCCGGCCAGCTCGCGCTGCCCGTCTGAGGCCGCGCCTCAGTACAGGGCGCTGGCGAGTCGGCGGCGGGCGTCGCGCGCGTAGGGATGCTCGACGCCGAGCTCGTCGAGGATGGCCACGACGACGCGACGGATGTCGTCCTTGGCGCCGTCTGCGCCGGGCAGCGCCTCGATCAGCAGGTCGGCGGCGCGCTCGCGGTCGCCGGCGTCGAGCGCCGCGAAGGCCTCGCCGAGGTCGACGGTGTCTTCGCCCTCCAGGCGCAGGCGGGCGAGCAGGCCCTCGGCCTGGAAGTCGCCGGCCACGTTCTCGACGAGCGCCAGCGCGGCGTCGCGGTCGCCGCGCGCGAACAGGAGCCGCGCCAGCGGCACCGCGGCATCGGCGCGGCCGGGCTGGAGCTCGAGCGCGCGGCGCAGGGAGGCCTCGTCGCCCGCGGCGACGAGCCGGTCGGCCTCCGACGGCACGAGCGCGTCGAAGAAGCGCTCGACCTGCGCGGGCGGCTGCGCGCCGGTGAACTCGCTGACGATCCGTCCGTCCTTGAACGCCTTCACCGCCGGGATTCCCTGGATCTGGAAGGCGGCGGCGAGCTGCTGGTTGGCATCGGTGTCGACCTTCGCCAGCACGACCTCGCCCTCGCGGGCGCGGGCGGCGGCTTCGAGCGCGGGCGTGAGCTGCCGGCAGGGGCCGCACCACTCGGCCCAGAAGTCGACGACGACGGGTACGGTCTTGGAGCGGTCGAGGACCTCCGCCTGGAAGGTGGCCTCGGTGACGTCGAGGATCGGCATGGTTCCCATACGGTAGGACACCGAGATGCTCCTTCCTCACGACGACGACGGGACCGGAACGCCGGTCGTCCTGCTCCACGGCCTGACCGCGACGCGCCGCTACGTCGTCATGGGCTCGAAGGCGCTCCAGCGCTCCGGCCACCGGGTCGTCGCCTACGACGCGCGCGGCCACGGCGAGGCGCCGCCCGGCGACCGCTACGACTACGAGGCGCTCGCCGGCGACCTCCTGGAACTGCTCGACGAGCTCGGCCTGGACGCTCCGGTGCTGGCGGGCGCGTCGATGGGCGGTCACACGCTGCTGCGCTTCGCGCTCGCGCATCCCGAGCGGGCGCGGGCGCTGGTCGTGATCACGCCCGCCTACGACCCGGACGCGTTTCCGTCCGGGCTGCGCCGCTGGGACGCGCTGAGCGAGGGGCTGCGCGCCGGCGGCGTCGAGGGCTTCCTGGAGGCGTACGGAGATCCGCCGGTGCCCGAGTCCTACCGCGATACGGTGCGGACGGTGCTGCGCCAGCGGATCTCCCGCCATCGCCGTCCCGAGGCCGTGGCCGACGCGCTGCGCGACGTGCCGCGCTCGCGGCCGTTTGACTCCTGGGCGGATCTGCGCTCGCTGCGGGCACCGGTCACGGTCGTCGCCTCCCGCGACGACGCGGACCCCGAGCACCCGCTGGCGATCGGCGAGCGCTACGCGGCGGAGATCCCGGGCGCCAGGCTGGTCGTTGAGGAGCCGGGCAAGTCGCCGCTGGCGTGGCAGGGCGGCCAGCTCTCGAAGGTCATCGCCGAGACAGGCGGCATCGACCGCTTCCCCGGCCCCGACCAGCTCGCCGCCGCCGCCGGCCTCGCGCCGGTGCTCAAGCAGTCGGGCAAGGTCCGCTACCTCCAACGCGCCAACACCGGCAACAAGACCCTCAAAC
>JANJUA010000153.1 GCA_024710825.1 Solirubrobacteraceae bacterium | reverse complement strand
CGTGCATCGCCGCCACCGCCACGGCGCCGACGATCAGCCCCAGCAGCGCCGAGGCGCCGGTGTTCGTCAGCCAGGCGGCGACGCCGCCCACCGCGTCCTCGACGTCGACCTCGAGGTGGTGCACGGCGTCGTAGAGCGCCGACGCCCCGAGCTCGTCGAGGCCCACCAGGATGATGTGCCCGCCGACCCACAGCATCGCCGCGATCCCGACCTTCGCCAGCACCGACATGACGATCGGCATGGCCCGCACCAGCCCGCGCCCGAACGCGGCGGCGGCCCCGGCGCGGCTTCGGGCCAGCCGCAGTCCGATGTCGTCCATCTTCACGATGAGGCCGACGACCCCGTAGACGCCGGCGGTGATCGCCAGTGCGACGAGCACGAGGATCAGGGCCCGGGAGGGGAGCGGCTCGTCGGCGACCTCGTTCAGCGAGATCACCATGATCTCGGCCGAGAGGATGAAGTCGGTGCGGATCGCAGAGCCGACGAGCACGTCCTCGTGCTCCCGCCCCCGCGCGGTGACCGGCGCCTCCGCCCGGGGTGCGTGCGGGTTCACCAGCTCCCACAGCTTCTCCACGCCCTCGTAGCAGAGGTAGACGCCGCCGAGCATCAGGATCGGCGTGAGCAGCCACGGCAGCAGCTCGCTGAGCAGCAGCGCGGCGGGCAGGATGACCAGGAGCTTGTTGCGCACCGAGCCGAGCGCGATCCGGCGGATCATGGGCAGCTCGCGGTCGGGCCGGAAGCCCTGGACGTAGCGCGGCGTGACCGCGGCGTCGTCGACGATCACGCCGGCCGCCTTCGCGCCGGCCCGGCCCGCCCCCGCGGCGACGTCGTCGACCGAGGCGGCCGCCGCGCGGGCGAGCGCGGCGACGTCGTCGAGGAGCGCCGCGAGGCCGGCGCTCATCGCTGGGAGGTGGTGGCCGCCACGGCGGCAAGGGTAGGGGGCAGGCGCGGGTCGGCCCCTCGAGGGCCAGGAGCAGGCGCGCTCGCCGACCTACACTTCGCGCCATCGGACTGCTCGCCCGACTGCTGCTCTCGAAGGGGAAGTTCCCCGCGGACGTCCGCGGGGAGATGGACCGCGAGCGCCTGGTGCTGATCGCCGAGGGCGTCCCGGGCACCCTCGCCGTGGCCGGCGGGCGCAAGCGCGGCACCGCCGGCGCCATCGCCCTGACGCAGCAGCGGCTCGCCGCCTACGCGATGGGCGTCCCCGTGGTCGACGTCACCTGGGACGGCGGCGACGCACGCGAGCTCGACATCGCCGCGGACGACACGGGCCTCACGATCGCCTTCGACGCCGCGGACGGCTCCGGCCGGACCGAGCTGTTCCTGCGCATCGGCGACGCGCCGGGGCTGCTCGCCGCGATCGACCAGCGCCGTCGACCGCTGGCGCCCAGGCGTCGCGGCTGAGCGCGCTCTCAGGCCATCTCGCTCGCCGTCCCCGCCCGCGGGCTGCGGTGGACGCTGCCGGGGATGAAGAGCACGGCGACGGCGGCGACGCCGGCCCCGACCGCCCCGATGAGGAACGCGATCGTGAACCCCTCGTCGGACGGGAGGCCGTTGGCGAGCACGTGGCCGGCGATCACGCTGCCCGCCAGCTGCGCGCCGATCGCCGAGCCGATGTTGCGCATGACGGTGTTCGTCCCGATCGCCTCACCCGTCTCGCGGGGGTCGACGGCGACGATGACGAGGTTCGGCACGGCGGCGAGCGTGGCGCCGGCGCCCGCGGCCATGAGGCAGCAGCCGAGGACGACCTCCACGACCGAGCCGTGGGCGAACGCGAGCAGCGCCAGCCCGGACGAGGTCACGACGCAGCCGGCGAGGAACGGGAGCTTGGAGCCGCGGCGCTCGCCGATGCGGCCGACGATCGGGGCCACGAGCAGCGAGATGAGGCTGGCGGGCACGAGCAGCAGCCCGCCTTCGGTCGTGGAGAGGCCGAAGCCCACCTCGCCGCCCGACGGGAGCTGCGCGAGCTGCGGCACGAGGATCATCGTGCTGACCATCGTCGAGCCGATGAGGATCGTGGAGACGTTCGTCGTCAGCACCGGTCGGCGGGCGAACGTCCGCATGTTGATGAGGGGGTCGCGCCGGCGCCGCTCGAAGAGCCCGAACGCGACGAGCGTGCCGAGCCCGAGCGCGATGACCCCGACGGTCGACGGAGCCGCCCAGCCCCAGTCTCCGCCCCGGGAGATGCCGACGAGCAGCGCCGAGAGGCCGGCGGTCAGGATCCCGGCCCCGGCGAAGTCGACCCGTCCGGGGGTGCGGATGGGCGACTCGGGCACGAAGAAGTGGGTGGCGAGCGTTGCCGCCACGCCCATGATCGCGGCGCTCCAGAAGATCCAGTGGTAGCCGGGTCCGTCGGCCAGCAGGCCGCCGAGCGGCAGTCCGATGCCGGTGCCCATCGCGGCGATCGCGCCGAGCAGGGCGATGCCGGTCGGGACGCGCTCTCGCGGGAACTCGTCGCGGATGATGCCGAACGCCAGCGGGAACACTCCGCCGCTCAGTCCCTGGATGGCGCGACCGACGATCAGCGGCTCCAGCGAGTCGGCGAGCCCCGCGACGACGGAGCCGACGACGAACAGCGCGAGCGAGATGGTGAGCAGGCGACCGGCGTTCTGCTGGAGTGGTCATGGGTGGAGCGACTGCGAACGGCACGCTAGCGCCTCGCCTGCCGCGCGTCGCGGCCGCTGGGGCTGCCCAGCGAGCGCGCCTCAGCGGCGGATCACGACGAGCGAGCCGAGCTCGATGACCCGCATGAGACGTCGCAGATCGCGGTCGCTGGCTCGCAGGCAGCCGTGGCTGGCGGCGCGGCCGATGCTGCTCGGCTCGTCGGTGCCGTGGACCGCGAGTCGGTCGCCGCCCGCCCAGCCCTGCGGCACGTTCGGCTGGTGACCGGAGAGCGCGAGGGCGCAGCAGCCGTAGGGCGAGCCGGCGGTGGGGACGATCGCGTCGGTCAGGGCGAAGCGGCCGGTCGGCGTGGGGGTCGCGGGCGCACCGATGCCGACGCGCATGCGCAGCACGGTCCGACCGCTCTCGAGGACCCGCAGCTCTCGCTTCGAGAGGTCGACGACCGCGCGGTGCGGCGCCCGGCTCAGGCGCACGTCGGCCGCCCGGATCCACCCGAGGCGCCCGTTGGGCCGCTGGGTGGCGACGACCGCGAGCCAGCCCCCTCGGCGCCGCACGACCGGCAGGTGGCGAGAGGACCCGAACTCGGTTCGGCGGGTCAGCCGCGCGACGACCCGGCCCGCGGGGCGCACGTGGAGGGTGGTCGGGCGCACGACGCGCGCGACCGGGTCGCCGGCCGGGCGCGCGGCGGTGGGGGCGGTGTCGAGGGTCGTCGGCGGGGCCGGAGCCCGGGCGGCCGGCGGTGCGGTGGGCCGGCGCTCGGCGTCGCCGCCGCACGCCGCGAGGGTGGGGACGAGCGCCGCGAGGAGCGCAGACACGACGGCGCGCCGCATCCGACCAGTCTCGCAGCCCTCCGACCGGCCGTTCCCGGGGAGCGCAGATCGAGGCCTCTATGTTCCTCTCTCGCATGACCCGGACCGGGGCAGGATTGCCGCGGATCGGGATGCCCTTGGCCTGCAATGGCTGTAACGCATCTCGACTTGGGGCATACTTCCACCGACACCGCTGGTGCGCTCGGACTGCATGCTCATGATGCGACTGCTTCTCACCAAGATCATGTCCTCCCCGTTGAGCGTCGGATCCACGAAGGATGCCGACCCTGCGGGCGCTGGGCTGGGTGGCCTCGAGGAAGCTCGTAGCTCCATGTCGGACTCGGGCGCGGAGTACGCGAGCGCGGCACTCGAGAACTGGCCCGCAGCTCAGGACGCCGAGCGCCGGTTGCCGTCGAGCTTCTAACGCCTTCGCAGGACGACGTCCGCCCCGCGTCGTCGTCGGCGCCGTGCGACTTTCGTCTGCGGTGCAAACCCGGGCGCGGTGGCGAGGACATCACGTACGAGCGATTCGGGCACGCGCCAATCGAGCCAGCCGTGGTCGATCCCGGCTGTGTCCCGTAGCTCCTCGGCGATGTCCACGGCGCAGGCGACGAGCAGCGACCGTACCGCGTAGCGCTCTGCCTCGATCATGTCGGTGGACGAGCTGAAGCGGACGATCATCAGCGGACGGTTGTGCTCGACGTGCAGCAGCAGTTCCGCGAGTGCCACATCGCTTGTGAACCGGTGCCAGCCGTACGCGGTGATCACCCGCCCCTTCTCGGAGCCGCTCGACCGGCCGATCCGCTTGGCGAGCCGCCGGGCACGTGCCGTGACGTCTCCGCGGTTCCAGTCGGCGTCGTGCCGCATGCGAGCAGGTACGTGCTCCGGTGTGTACACCACCCAGCCGTGGTCGACGTGGCCAGGCCAGCCCCGTACCTCGATGGTGGTCTCGTCACCGGAGTGACCCGGGCGCACGGTGATGGACGAGTGACCCACCGGCGCGAGCCTAGCCATGGACGGGGCCCGTCGCGCCGCTTGGTTTGTCATCGATCGCGATGAGTTTCCGCCGCCCGGTCTGTCTGGGGGGCATGAGCGATCTCACGCAGGCCCCCACCACCATCACGAACCTCGGCGTGGCGATGTTCACCGTCGCCGACCAGGACGCGGCGATCGCGTTCTACGTCGAGAAGCTCGGCTTCGAGCTGCGCGCCGACGTCCGCTTCGGCGAGCAGGGCGACCACCGCTGGGTCGAGGTCGCGCCGCCCGGCTCGACCGCCCGGCTGGCGCTCAACCCGCCGATGGGCAACGAGCCCGGCGGCGGCGGCATCGGCGTCGAGACCGCCGACGTCCACGGCGAGCACGCGCGCCTGAGCGCCATCGGCGGCATCGACCTCGATGCGGCGCCGGCCACCGCGCCCGGCGCGCCGCTGCTGTTCATGCTCCGCGACCCGGACGGCAACCACATCGCCGTCGTCCAGGTCGACCAGTAGGCGGAGAGCTCGGCCCGCGTGGCCGTCCGCGCCGGGCAGCCGACGGACGAACCGGACGAAGGAGCATGCCATGACGACGGACGAGGCCGGCCGGGACGCGCTGCACGCGCGGTTCGCGCCGCTGGCGGGCGAGTGGAGCATCGAGGCCGCGTTTCCCGGCGCCCCGCCGAGCGACATCCGAGGCCGGATGACGCTCGCCTGGACGCTTGGCGGCGCCTTCCTCGAGCAACGCTCCTCGGTCCCGCACCCCGACGCCCCGGAGGGGCTCTGCCTGATCGGGCCGAGCCCCGACGGCGACGCCTTCACGCAGCACTACTTCGACTCGCGCGGCGTCGCCCGCGTCTATGCGATGACGTTCGCCGGCGGCCGCTGGACGCTGCTGCGCCAGACGCCTGACTTCACGCCGCTGGCGTTCCACCAGCGCTACGTCGGCACGCTCGCGCCCGACGGCGACACGATCGACGGCCGCTGGGAGACGTCCCCGGACGGCGAGGCGTGGCAGCTCGACTTCGGACTGACCTACCGGCGCGCTGCCTGACCCGCCTTTACGGCCGGGCCGGGATCTCCTGCACGGACCAGCCGTTGCCGTCCGGGTCGCTGAAGTGCACGAATCGGCCCCACGGGAGGTCCTCCACGTCGCTCACCTCGGCGCCCGCGTCGCGCAGGTGCGCCCACGCCGCCTCGATGTCGGCGACGACGAGCTGAAGGCCCTTCAGGCTCCCCGGCTCCATGTCGGAGATGCCGTCGCCCAGCGCGATCGAGCAGGCGGAGCCGGGCGGTGTGAGCTGCACGAAGCGCAGCTCGT
>JANJUA010000150.1 GCA_024710825.1 Solirubrobacteraceae bacterium | reverse complement strand
GACGCTGATCGCCGTCGGGCTCGGCGCGGCGAACCTCGGCACCGCCATGACGTTCGGCCAGCTGGCTTTCGCCGCGGCCTTCATGTACCTGATCGTCAAGCGCTGACGCCCTGCTCGGCGCGGGTTTCCCCGGATGCCGACAACCCGCCGAGCAGTATGGTGGATGAGGCATGGCACGCGCTCCCCTGATCGACGGACATGGCCGCACGATCGGCGACCTGCGGCTGTCGGTCACCGATCGCTGCAACTTCCGCTGCCAGTACTGCATGCCGGCTGAGGGCCTGCCGTGGCTGGACCGCGAGGAGGTCCTGCACTTCGAGGAGATCGAGCGGCTCGTCGCGCTGTTCGCCGAGCTGGGGATCCGCGACGTCCGCCTGACGGGCGGGGAGCCGCTCGTGCGCCGCGACTTCCCCCGGCTCGTGTCGATGCTGTCCCCGCTGGTCGACGACCTCGCGATCACCACGAACGGGTTCCTGCTGGAGCGCGACGCCGAGGCGCTCGTCCGAGCCGGCGCGACGCGGTTCAACGTCTCGATCGACTCGCTGCAGCGCGACCGCTTCTTCGAGATGACCCGCCGCGACGCCCTCCCCCGGGTGCTCAAGGGCCTCGAGACGCTCGCCGCCTTCCCGGAGGCGCACCCGATCAAGGTCAACGCCGTCGCCGTCCGGGGGTTCACCGAGCAGGAGGCGCTGCCGTTCGCGCGCTTCGCTCGCGAGCATCCGTACCAGATCCGCTTCATAGAGTTCATGCCGCTCGACGCCGACCGCACGTGGTCGCCCGAGCAGGTGCTCACGGGCGAAGAGCTGCGCGCCGCGATCCACGCGGTCTACCCGCTCGAGCCGGAGCCGCGCGAGGCGCACGCGACCGCGAGGGTCTACCGCTTCGCCGACGGCCAGGGCCACATCGGGTTCATCAACCCGGTCTCCGAGCCGTTCTGCGGCGACTGCAACCGCATCCGGCTCACCGCCGACGGCAAGCTGCGCACCTGCCTGTTCAGCCTCAACGAGACCGACCTGCGCGCTCCGCTGCGCAGCGGAGCGACCGACGACGAGCTGGAGCAGGTCATCCGGGACGCGGTGTGGCGCAAGGAGCTCAAGCACCACGTCAACGACCCGGGCTTCATCCAGCCGGCACGCTCGATGAGCGCCATCGGCGGCTGACGCCGCGCGGCGGGCGGGATCTCGTGCGTCCGTCGACCTACTCGATCGCCGCCTGCGACCTCCGGCGCGGGGAATGGGGCGTCGCCGTCGCGTCGCGCTTCCTGGCGATCGGAGCCCTCACCCCCTACGCCGAGCCCGGCGTGGGCGCCGTAGCGACCCAGGCCCGGATCAAGGCCTCCTGGGGCGCCGAGGGCCTCTCCCTCATGCGCGACGGCGCGTCGGCCGAGCAGGCCGCCGAGCGGCTCGTCGCCGCCGATCCCTGGCGCGCGCAGCGCCAGCTCGGGATCGTCGACGCGGACGGGCGGGCGCACGCCTTCACGGGCGCCGGCTGCCTCGACTGGGCGGGCCACCGCACCGGCGACGGCTACGCCGCGCAGGGCAACATGCTCGTCTCCGCCGCGACGCTCGACGCGCTGGCCGACACGTTCGAGTCCGGGCACGGACGTCCGCTGGCCGACCGCCTCCTGGACGCACTGGACGCGGCGCAGGCGGCCGGCGGGGACCGACGCGGACAGCAGGCGGCCGCGCTGCTGGTCGTCGAGGCGGGCGCCGGCTACGGGGGCGCCGACGTCGTCGTGGACCTGCGCGCCGACGACCACCCGGAGCCGCTGGTGGAGCTGCGGCGGCTGCGCGACCTCCACGACCTCTACTTCGGCTCCACGCCCCGCGACGCCTGGCTGCCCGTCGACGAGCCGCTGGCCGAGGAGCTGCGCGGGCACCTCGCCCGCCGCGGCCATGCCACCGGCGACCTCTTGGACGACCTGGACCGCTGGGCGGGCGTCGAGAACCTCGAGGGGCGCGTCGACGGCGCCGAGAGCGTCGATCCCGTCGTGCTCGAGCGGCTCCGCCTCCCGGTCTGACCGGAGCGTTCGCGCCGCGGTCGTATGCTGCGGGGATGGACGCGACGGAAGCCCGATCCTGGCTGCGCTGCTACCGCTGCTGGTCACAGGAGCTCGAGGTGCAGGTGCACTACGAGGGGATCCACAAGATCGACCCCGAGACCGGCGAGCGCGCGGATGTCGTCGACGAGCTTCAGGAGGCCGTCGTGCAGTGCCTCGACTGCATGCACGACCAACCGCATCTCGGCTTCGCCGGGGGTCGCGTCGAGCCGATCGAGGACCGCTGGGAGCGGATGATCGCCGGCACGCCGTGGGTCGCGAGCTGCACGGTCACCGTGGACGCCGACGACGTCGAGACCTGCTCGGGCCCGGAGGCCGGCGACGCTCTCTCCTACGCCGCGTTCGGCGACCACGGCACGCGCGAGTTCTTCACCCACGTGCGCTTTCACAAGCACGACGACGACAACCGCATCACCGTCCACCTGCTGGTCGAGCTCTACGCGCGCTCGGCCGAGGAGGCCAACGACGTGCTCGACTCCGCGGCGCGCGGCGCCCTGACGATCACGTCACTGGCCGAGGAGTCACGGCCGCCCGCCGCTACGGGCGACGATCGTCACTGACGCGGTCGATCAGGCCGTACTCCCTCGCCTGCTCCGCCGTGAAGAAGCGGTCGCGCTCCATGTCGCCGTGGACGCGCTCGACGCTCTGGCCCGTGTGCTCCGCGTAGATCTCGTCCAGGCGGCGGCGCAGCGCGATGGTCTCCCGCGCGTGGATCTCGACGTCGGTCGACTGGCCCTGGTACCCGCCTGAGGGCTGGTGGATGAGGATGCGGCTGTTGGGCAGCGCGGCGCGCTTGCCGGGCGCCCCGCCGGCGAGGATCAGCGAGCCCATCGACATGGCGATCCCGCAGCAGATGGTCGACACCTGCGGCTTGACGAACCGCATGGTGTCGTAGATCGCCAGGCCGGCGTAGACCACCCCTCCGGGGCAGTTGACGTAGAGCTGGATGTCCTTCTCGGGGTCCTCCGCCTCCAGGTGCAGGAGCTGCGCCACGACCAGGTTGGCGACCTGGTCGTCGATCGCCGTGCCGAGGAACACCACCCGCTCGTTGAGCAGGCGGCTGTAGATGTCGAACGAGCGCTCGCCCCGACCGTCGCGCTGGACGACCATCGGGATTTGGGCACGGGGGCTCACCTCCCGTGGCCGTGGGCTCCTGTCACTGTCCACCATCGTCTGCATTGCCACCTCCGGCACCCCTAGATTGCGCAACTGTCTGGTTGCTCATATCGACACGTTATCATGCAACCCATGAGTTGCATCAAGGAGGTTCTGCTGCCCGTCGACGCCGACGAGGCCTGGGAGGCCGTCACCGATCCCGACGCGCTCGAGGCCTGGCTCGCCGACGAGGTGGAGCTGGACCTCCGGGAGGGCGGCGAGGCGACGTTCACGCTGCCCGACGGCGAGGAGCGCCGCGCCGTCGTCGAGGAGGTGGCCGAGGGCCGCCGCTGGACCTTCTGGTGGTGGACGGCCGACGCGCCCGGCTCGCGGGTCACCGTCGAGCTCGCGCCGGCCGTGGGCGGGACGACCGTTCGCGTGACCGAGTCGCCGGTCGGCCCCTGGGCGAGCGTCGCGCCGCGCACGCACGCGCTGACGGCGGCGTGAGCGACCCCGGCGTCGACGCGGTCTTCACCGCGCTCGCGGACGCCACCCGCCGCGAGGTGCTCGACGAGATCGGCCGGCGCGGCGCGGCGACGGCCACGGAGCTGGCCGCCGACCTGCCCGTGACGCGACAGGCCGTGGCGAAGCACCTGGGCGTCCTCGCGGACGCCGGCCTGGTCGAGTCCCGTCGCAGCGGGCGCGAGACGCGCTACCGCGTGACGGCCGCTCCGCTCGGGGAGGCGATCGACTGGATGACGCGCGTCGGCGCCGAGTGGGACGACCGGCTCGCGAGGCTCCAACGCTTCGCGAGCCGGCGCTGACCCTCAGCTCAGCCGCTGCTCGAGCGCGTCGAGCTGCGTGCGCAGCTCCGCCGGCAGGTTCGGGAACCGGCCCAGGTGCTCGCGCAACTGCGGCAGCTGCGCCCGCCAGGCGTCGGCGTCGACCGCCAGCAGCTCGGCGAGGTCCTCGGCGGGCAGGTCGAGGCCGTCGACCGGCAGCGATCCCTCCGCGGGCAACCGGCCGATCGGCGTGTCGACCGCTTCGGCCTCGCCGTCGCAGCGGCGGAAGATCCAGGCCAGCACCCGCGAGTTGTCGCCGAACCCCGGCCAAAGGAACTTGCCGTCGTCGGACTTGCGGAACCAGTTGACGTAGAAGAGCTTCGGCAGCTTCGCGCCGGAGGTGCTGCCCACGTCCAGCCAGTGCTGGAAGTACTCCGCCATGTCGTAGCCGCAGAACGGCAGCATGGCGAACGGGTCGAAGCGCAGCTCGCCGACCGTGCCGGCCGCCGCGGCGGTCTTCTCCGACGACATCGTCGCCCCGAGGAAGACGCCGTGCTCCCAGTCGAACGCCTCGGTCACCAGCGGCACCGCGGTCGCGCGGCGCCCACCGAACAGCATCGCGTCGATCGGGACGCCCGCCGGGTCCTCCCACTCCGGCGCGATCGCCGGATCCTGCGCCGCGGGGGTGGTGAAGCGCGCGTTGGGATGCGCGGCCGGCCGGCCCGAGTCCGGCGTCCAGTCGTTGCCGCGCCAGTCGATCAGGTGGGCGGGCGGCTCCTTGGTCATCTCCTCCCACCACACGTCGCCGTCGTCCGTGAGCGCCGTGTTCGTGAAGATCGTGTTGCGCTCGATCGTCCGCATCGCGTTCGGGTTGGTGTGGAACCCCGTGCCCGGCGCGACGCCGAAGAAGCCCGCCTCCGGGTTGATCGCGTAGAGCCGGCCGTCGTCGCCGAACTTCATCCACGCGATGTCGTCGCCGATCGTCTCGACCGTCCAGCCCTCGAGCGTCGGGATGAGCATCGCCAGGTTCGTCTTGCCGCACGCGCTCGGGAACGCGCCGGTGAGGTACTTGACCTCGCCCTCCGGCGACGTGAGCTTGAGGATGAGCATGTGCTCGGCCATCCAGCCCTCGTCGCGCGCCATGATCGACGCGATCCGCAGCGCGAAGCACTTCTTGCCGAGCAGGGCGTTGCCGCCGTAGCCCGAGCCGAAGGACCAGATCTCGCGCGTCTCCGGAAAGTGCACGATGTACTTGTTCTCGGCGTTGCACGGCCACGTGACGTCGTCGGACGGGTCATCGAGCGGCGCGCCCACCGAGTGCAGGCACGGCACGAACTCGCCCTCGTCGCCGAGCACGTCGAGCGCGCGCTGACCCATGCGGGTCATGATCCGCATCGACACGGCGACGTAGGCCGAGTCGGTGAGCTGGACGCCGATGTGGCTCTTGTCGGAGCCCAGCGGGCCCATCGAGAACGGAACGACGTACATCGTGCGGCCCGTCATCGCGCCGCGGAAGAGCTCCGTGAGCGTGGCGCGCATCTCGTCCGGGTCGCGCCAGTTGTTCGTCGGGCCGGCCTGCGCCTCGGTGGCGGAGCAGATGTACGTTCGGTCCTCCACGCGCGCGACGTCGTCCGAATCGGACAGCGCCAGGTAGGAGTTGGGCCGCTTGGCCTCCGACAGCTTCTCGAAGGTGCCCGCGTCGACCAGCGACTGACAGAGGCGGTCGTACTCCTCGGCGGACCCGTCGCACCAGTGCACCGCGTCGGGCTGGGTGAGCGCCGCTACCTCCTGCACCCAGCTCAACAGCCTGCGGTTCGACGTGGGGACGGTGGTCTCGCTGCTCACGATGGAGTCAACTCCTCGTTATCACTCAATGCGGAAGGAGGCTGGCTCGCGCCGCCTCGGTCCGGGGGACCTTAACGCGCCTGACCCCCGCCCCGCGCCCCGTTACCCCCGATCGGGGGACACGGCGCAGGACGATTGGATACGGCTCTGTGACTTGTATCCAGCTACTCGACGTTGCCCTCCGCCGAAGCGGGCCGGGACGGGTCCGGCGAGCTCCGGCGGGGCACCAGAACCAGCCGCTTGAACTCCGCGACCAGGGTCCCGTCCTGGTTGAACACCCGCGTGTGGACCTTGACGGTGCCGCGGTCGGGCTTCGAGCGCGACTCGCGCTTCTCGAGCACCTCGGACTCCACGAACAGGGTGTCGCCGTGGAAGACCGGCGCCGGGTGGCTCAGCTCCTCGGTGGCGAGGTTGGCGATCGCCTTGCCGGACACGTCCGACACGCTCATCCCCAGCGCGAGCGAGTAGACGAGCGGGCCGACGACGACGTTGCGGCCCTGCTGGCTCTTGCCGGCGTAGACGTCGTTGATGTGCAGCGGGTGGTGGTTCATCGTGATGAGGCAGAACAGGTGGTCGTCGGCCTCGGTCACGGTCTTCGCCGGCCAGTGCTTGTAGACGGCGCCGACCTCGAACTCCTCGAGGTAGCGACCGTAGCTGTGCGCGCCGCTGGACTCGCGCGCGGCCTGGTCGGTGGTGAACTCGGTCATTCGGTTGCTCTCCTTCTCCATGGGCTCGGCGGACCACATCCTTCCGCACCGACGACGAGATAGCGTCCACGGCCCTGCGCAACCATCGAGGAGAGCGTCCCTTGCGAAACCCCCGCGACTTCTTCCAGCCCCTGGCGATCGGCGCGCCGACACCCGTGCACGAGGTGCCGTTCCTGCCTTCGCGGATGATCCACTTCCTCGACTTCTCCAACGAGAAGATGGTCGCGAAGGTGCCCGACATCGCCCCGACCGTCGACATCCTGCTCGGCAATCTCGAGGACGCGGTGCCGGTCGACCGCAAGGAGGCGGCGCGCGCCGGGCTGGTGAAGGTCGGACGGGAGATCGAGCTCGGCGAGACGCAGCTCTGGACGCGGGTGAACGCGCTCGAGTCGCCGTGGGTGCTCGACGACCTCGAGACGATCGTCGCCGAGATCGGCCACAAGCTCGACGTCATCATGGTCCCGAAGGTCGAGGGGCCGTGGGACATCCACTACGTCGACCGCCTGCTGGCGCAGCTCGAGGCCAGGGCCGGCCTGGACCGGCCGATCCTGGTCCACGCGATCCTGGAGACCGCGCAGGGCGTCACGAACCTCGAGGAGATCGCCGCCGCGTCGCCGCGCATGCAGGGCATGAGCTTCGGCCCCGCCGACCTGGCCGCCTCCCGGCGCATGAAGACCACGCGCGTCGGCGGCGGCCATCCCGGCTACCGCGTCATCGAGGACCCGGACGTCGACGCTCCGGACGCGCCGCGCGCCACCGCCCAGCAGGACCCGTGGCACTACTCGATCGCCCGCATGGTCGACGCCTGCGCCGGCAACGGGATCCTGCCGTTCTACGGCCCCTACGGCGACATCCGCGACCTCCAGGGCTGCGAGACCCAGTTCCGGGCGGCGTTCCTGCTCGGATGCGTGGGCGCCTGGTCGCTGCACCCGGCCCAGATCGAGATCGCCAAGAGGGTCTTCTCCCCCGACCCCGACGAGGTGCTGTTCGCCAAGAAGGTCATCGAGGCGATCCCCGACGGCCGCGGCGTGCACATGATCGACGGCAAGATGCAGGACGACGCGACCTGGAAGCAGTGCCGGGTGATGGTCGACCTCGCGGAGATGCTGGCACGCAAGGACCCGGCGCTGGCCGCGGCCTACGAGCTGGAGGGCGCCGCCGCCTCGTGACGGCGCCCCGCGCGCCGCTGGAGATCCTCCCGCTCGACGCGGCGCCGGGTTGACCCGCCAGTCAACGCGATAGGTTCCCGCCCACATGCGCTTCTTCGAGTACGAAGCCCGCGAGGTCGTCAAGAGTGCGGGCATCCCGGTGACGGACTACGGGTTCACGACCGACCCGAGCGAGGCGAGGGCGATCGCCGAGCGGATCGGCGGCCCTGTCGTCGTCAAGTCGCAGGTGCTGACGGGCGGCCGGATGAAGGCCGGCGGCGTGACCTTCCCCGAGACGCCCGAGGAGGCCGAGCGGGACGCCGCCCGGATCCTCGCGCTCGAGATCAACGGGCACATGCCGCGCGGCGTGCTCGTCGACCCGCGCGCCTCGGTCAAGCAGGAGTACTACGCCGGCGTCGTGTGGGACGGCACCCGCAAGCAGCCGGTGATGCTCTTCTCCGACATGGGCGGCATCGACATCGAGCAGGTCGCCGAGGAGCACCCGTCGCACGTCGGCCGCCAGCACTTCTCGAACATCCTGCCGCTGTCGGACTACCAGGCCAAGCAGTGCATCGCGCAGACCGGGGTCACCGGTGCGCGGATCAACAAGCTGGTGCCGATCCTCACGCGCCTGGCGCGGCTCTTCGTCGAGCACGACATGACGCTCGCGGAGATCAACCCGCTGGCGGAGATGGAGGACGGATCGTTCGTGGCGCTGGACGCGCACATGGACATGGAGAACGAGGCCCGGCCGCGCCAGAAGGCGCTGCTGAAGGCGCTCGGCGTCGGCGACGAGGAGACCCGCCAGGCCCGTGAGGCGACGCCGTTCGAGCTCGCCGGCGAGGAGGTCGACGCCCAGGATCACCGCGGCGTGGCGGGCAACGTCACCGAGTTCGACGGCAACCTCGGCCTCGTCATCGGGGCCGGCGGAGGCTCGCTGACGCTCTTCGACGCCGTCCGCAACGCGGGCGGCAAGCCCGCCAACTACTGCGAGATAGGCGGCAACCCGTCGGTCGCGAAGGCGTGCGGGCTGGCGAAGCTGGTGCTCACCAAGCCGGGCGTCGACAAGATCGCCGTGATGATGTCGATCGTCTCCAACACGCGGGTAGACATCGTCGCCCGCGGCGTCATCAAGGCGTGCCTGGAGCTGGGCTACGAGCCGAGGGAGAAGATCACGATCTTCCGCATCCCCGGCGCGTGGGAGGAGGAGGGTTTCAAGATCCTGGACAAGTACGGCGTCAAGTACGCGGACCGCTCGGTCTCGCTGCACGAGGCGTCCCGGCTGGCCGTCGAGGCCCTGGAGGCGCCATGAGCATCCTCGTCGACGCGGACACGACGTTCATAGTCCAGGGCATCACCGGCCGCGAGGCCGTCAACCTCACGCGCGAGTGCCTCGACTACGGCGTGGGCGCGAAGATCGTCGGCGGCGTGACGCCGGGCCGCAAGGGCCGCGAGGTCCACGGCGTGCCGGTCTTCGACACGGTCGCGCAGGCGGTCGAGCACCACGGCGCGCCGATCAAGGGCTCGGTCGTCACGGTGCCGCCCGCGTTCACGAAGGACGCGGTCTTCGAGGCGATCGAGAACGGCATCGAGCTGATCGTCATCGTCACGGAGCGCATCCCGCGCCGGGACGTCGCGCAGATGGTCGAGCTGGCCGCGCTGCGCGGCGCGCGGATCATCGGGCCGAACTGCCTGGGGATGATCGTCCCGGACGTCATCAAGATGGGCGGCATCGGCGGCCCGGCGCGCGACGCGGCGAAGTCCTACACCCCCGGACCGATCGGCGTGATCTCGCGCTCGGGCGGCATGACGACCGAGATGTCCTCCACGCTCAGCGCGGCGGGCCTCGGCCAGTCGACCGCGGTGTCGATCGGCGGCGACGCGATCATCGGCTCCACCTACGCCGAGCTGATGCCGCTCTTCGAAGCGGATCCCCAGACGCAGGGCATCGTCATCTACACCGAGCCGGGCGGCCGCATGGAGGCCGAGCTGGCGGCGTGGGTGACCGAGCACGACTCGCGCCTGCCGATCGTCGCGTTCATGGCCGGCCGGTTCATGGACGAGATGCCGGGCATGAGCTTCGGCCACGCGGGGACGATCGTGGAGGGCAAGGAGGACACGGCGACCGAGAAGATCGCGCGCCTGGCCGAGGCCGGGATCACGGTGGCGGAGGAGATCTCGCAGATCCCGGAGATCATGAAGGGCAAGCTCGCGGAGGTGACCCCATGAGGTCGGACGGCATCTTCATCGGCATCGAGGTCGACGACGCCGTCGCGGGTGACGCGGCGCTGGGCGCCAAGCTCGCCGAGGTGTGCCCCGTGGACATCTACGCGGGCACGTCGGAGGGCGTGGAGATCGTCGAGCGCAACCTCGACGAGTGCGTCCTGTGCCGGCTGTGCATCGACGCGTCTCCGACCGGGGCCGTCAAGGTGCACAAGCTCTACGACTCCGGTCCCGAGG
>JANJUA010000142.1 GCA_024710825.1 Solirubrobacteraceae bacterium | reverse complement strand
ACGTCCACGTTCGCGCTCTGCGCCCACTCGACCTGGGAGGCGTCGTCGAGGCGGTCGATGCGCTCGTCGCGGCGGGCGAGCACCGCGCCGACGTCGAGGCGGTCGGCGACCACGCCGGGCAGCGCGCGGGCGTGCCCCAGGACCGCGACCGGCGCCAGCAGCGCCTTGCTCGGGATGCACGCCCAGTACGAGCACTCGCCGCCCAGCAGCTCGTGCTCGACCAACACGGCGCTCAGGCCGCCCTCCGCGGCGTAGGCGGCGGCGTTCTCGCCCGCCGGGCCGCCGCCGACGACGACGACGTCCCAGGTGTCGGTGCTCATGGCGACGTCAGACCAGCCGCCGGTCGACCCATTCGCCCGCGGCCCCGACGCCCACCGCGACGCCGTGCGCCGCGCGGCCCACGGGGGTGTCGTCGACCGGGGCGACGGCGGCGTCCGGGTCGTCGCCGAGCGCCAGGGCGGCCTCGCGAACCGCGCCCTCGGAGGCGACGAGCCGGTGCGCCCAGTCGTGGCACGCGGCGGCGAGCTCCTCGTCTGCCTCGCTGCGTGCGAGCCGCTCGGCGTAGTGCAGCAGGACGGTCGTGTGATGCGCGTCGAGGACGGCGGTGCGCAGCGCCTGGTTGCGCTCCAGGAACGGCTCGCCGATGCGAGCCAGGCCGATGCCGAGCGAGGCGCCGACGCCCTGCGCCGACTGGCCGACCGGCACGTCCCGGTCGCCGGCCAGCGCCGCGACGGCGTCCACCATGGCCTCGGCGTCCTCGGCGCCGGTCCTCAGGGGCTCCCCCGCGTCGGGGACGCGCTCGGCGAGGCGGCGCCAGCGGTGGGCGAGCAGGCGCCCCGAGGCCGCGAGCTCGCGAAGGGCACGGTGCGTGGCGGAGTGCATGGGCTCGGCCTACCCGGTAGCGGCGGGCACGCACCGTGCTTTCCTACAGTGGGTGCGCGTGCCCGCCGACGACCGCCGCACTCCCGCCGAGCGACTCCTCGCCCGACGCAGCGAGGGGGTCGACGACGCGCGGCTGTCGCGCGAGAGCGCGCAGACGGCGCGCACGCTGGAGGGCTACTTCGCCGCCTCCGCGCCGCCGCGGTGGAGCGAGCGGCTCGCCGAGATCGACCAGAGGACCGATCGCGAGCGGCGGCGGCTGGAGGCCGCCTACCGGAGGCTGCGGCGGACCTGCGCGCCCGGCGAGCGCGCGCAGCGCTGGCGCGCGCGAGTGGCGGCGTGGCCGTTCGACGAGGAGCTCAACGACCTCATCCGCGTCCACAACGAGTGGTATCCGATCGAGCGGCGCCTGCCGTTCGACCCCCGCACGCGCGACTACGTGCGCGTGGCCGGCCGCTCGTTCCGCCGGCCCGAGCTGGGACCCGAGTGGGCGTTGGCCGAGTTCCCGCCGGACGCCTGAGCTCAGCGCCCGCCCGGCTCGCTCACGTCCGCTCCGCCAGCGCGAACGCTCTGGCGGCAAGCTTCGGAACGCCGCTCCCGAGGCGGGCGAAGTAGGCATCGTCGGTGGTGCCGGCCAGGAATCGCTTGTAGCTGCTCTCCAGGAAGATCGCCGACTTCCAGATGGCCAGGACCTGGTACCAGCGCAGGTCGCGGACGTCTCGCCCGGAGCGCTCGGAGTAGCGCCGCGCCAGTGACGCGCGAGACGGGAAGCCGTGATGGCGCGTGACGGCCGACAGGTCGAGCATCGGATCGTCCGGATCGTCGGGTTGCGCCCACATCGCCGTCAGGTAGCCGATGTCGGCGAGCGGATCGCCGAGCGTGGCCATCTCCCAGTCGAGGATCGCCGCGAGACGCGGACGCGGCCGGGCGGCGAACACCATGTTGCCCAGCCGATAGTCGCCGTGGACGATGGTCGCGCTCGCGCTGGCCGGGCGGTTGGCCTCCAGCCAGTCCGCGACGGCATGGAGCTCGGGCAGGGGACGCGTCGCGTTCGCCTCCAGCAGGCCGCGGAAGCGCCGCACCTGACGCGCGAGGTAGCCGTCGGGCCTCCCGAAGCCGGTCAACCCGGCCGCTTGAACTTCGACGGAGTGCAGCTCTACGAGGACGTCGACCAGTTGGGCGGCGATCGCCGACGGGTCAGCGGGATCGTCGAAGGCGTCGGGAAGCTCATGGCTGAGCACATGGCCGTCGACGAAGGCCATCACGTAGAAGGGCGCGCCGATCAGCTCGGGGTCGTCGCAGATGGCGAGGATCTCGGGCACGCGAACGCCGACGTCGTGCAGCGCGACCAGCAGCCGCGCCTCGCGCAGCACGTCATGCGCCGAAGGCGGCAGCGGCCCGCGCGGCGGCCGTCGGAGGACGAACCGCTCGTCGCCGCGGTCGACCGCGTAGGTGACGTTGGAGTGGCCGTCGCCGATCGGAACGGCTTCGACGGGCCCGCGGCCCAGGGCCGCCGCGTCCAGGAACGCCCGCAGCGGCTCGAGGACCACCAGCGGCTCGCGCTCCAGCGCGTCGGCCTCGCGCGACGTGTCGACGACGTCCGTCACGCCGTCGCCACGCGTTCGCGCTCGCGGACGGCGCGGCGCGAGATCGCCCAGTGGTGGGTCTCGGTCGGTCCGTCGTAGATGCGGAAGGGACGCACCTCGTTGTAGATGCGCGACAGCGGGATGTCGCCCGAGACGCCGAGGCTGCCGCAGATCTGCAGCGCCCGGTCCACGACGCGCCCGACCGCCTCCCCGACGAACGCCTTGGCCACCGACGACTCGTGCCGCGCGGGCTCGCCCCGGTCCAGCGCCCATGCGCAGCGCAGGATCAGCAGCCGGCTCGCGTCGAGGTCGATGACCGACTGGGCGATGCGCTCCTGCACCATGCCGAGCTCGGCCAGCTTGGCGCCGAACGCCTCGCGCTCGCGAGCTCGATCTATCGCGATGTCCAGCGCCCGCCGCGCCAGCCCGAGCCAGCGCATGCAGTGCGTCAGCCGCGCCGGGGCGAGGCGCACCTGCGCGTAGCGGAATCCCTCCCCCACCTCGCCGAGCACCGCCTCGTCTGCCACCCGACAGTCGTCGAACGCCACCTCACAGTGGCCGCCCGGGAACGAGCGGTCCATGGCGTCGATGACGCGCTCGACCCGCCAGCCCGGATTGGCGGCGTCGACGAGGAACATCGTCGCGCCCTCGGGTGCGAGGGCCATGCAGATCGCAAACGCCGCGCCATCGGCGCCGGTGATGAACCACTTGCGCCCGTTGAGCGACCAGCCGCCGTCGACCCGCTGAGCGGTCGTGGCCAGCATCGACGGATCCGAGCCGGCGCCGGGCGCGGGCTCCGTCATCGCGAAGCACGAGCGCGCATCGCCCGCGGCCAGCGGCGCGAGGTAGCGATCGCGTTGCTCGGGCGACGCGATCGCGCCGAGCATGTGCATGTTGCCCTCGTCGGGCGCCGCGCAGTTCAGCGCCTGCGGGCCCAGGATGCTGTAGCCAGCCTCCTCGAAGACGACCGACATCGCCCGCGTGTCCAGGCCCAGGCCGCCCAGCTCGACGGGAACCTGGGGGGCGAACACGCCGGCCGCCTTGGCCGCCGCCTGCAGCTCTGCCCGCAGCTCCTCGTCCAGGCCGTGCTCGGAGACGTCGCGCGCCTCCGCGGGGACCACCACGTCGGCCACGAACGCGCGCACACGGTCGCGCAGCTCGGCGACGTCGGGCTCCAGGGTGAAGTCGATCATGTCGCTGTCCATCCTCCGTCGATGAAGAGGGTCGTTCCGGTGATGTAGCTCGACGTCTCCGCGGCCAGAAACAGCACCGCCGGGACGACCTCGGCGCTCTGGCCGAACCGCCGCATCGGAATCTGGCCGAGCAGCGCCGCGGCCCACCGCTCATGGTCGCGCAGACCGGCGGTCATCTCGGTCTCCAGGTAGCCGGGCGCGACCGCGTTGACGCGGATCCCGCGCTCGACCCATTCGACGGCCAGCGTCCGCGTGACCATCTCCAGGCCGCCCTTGGACGCGGCGTAGGCGATCAGCCGCTCGTGGGCGCGGGCGCCGTGTACGGAGGAGACGTTGACTATGCTGCCACCGCCGGCCGCCTCGAGCAGCGGCAGCGCCGCCCGGCAGCACCTCAGCGGCGCGGTCAGGTTCACGTCGAGCACCTCCTGCCAGTCCGCGTCGGCCAGCCGCTCCGAGCGCACGAACGCCGGGCTGACGCCCGCGTTGTTGACGAGCACGTCGAGGCGGCCCCAGCGCTCGCACGCCACCTTCGCGGTCGCGTCCAGGACTGCCGGATCGGCGACCGACCCCGCCACGACCTCCGCCTCCCCGCCGTACTCGCGGATCGCCGAGGCGACCTGCTCCAAGCGCGCCGCCGATCGTGCGCTCAGCAGCACCGCGGCGCCCGCCCCGGCGAAGGCGAACGCCAGCTCACGCCCGAGCCCACGGCTGGCGCCGGTGATCCAGGCGACCTTCCCGTCCAGCCGCAGGTCGGGCGGTTTCCGCAACAGCGGACTGTCGTCGTTCACAGCAGCGTGTCCATCAGACGCGCGAACGCCTCGGTGGCGCGGCGCTGGGCGGCGACGGGCTCCAGCTGCTGGACCAGCAGCCCCTGCAGCGCCGCGTTCACGGTGTCGCCGACCGCGGCCGCGTCGACGTCGGAGCGGATCGAGCCGTCGGCCTGCCCGGCCGCCACCAGCGCGGTCATGTAGTCGCGCTGGCGACGCTGCACGCGTCGCGCTATCGGCGCCAGATGCGGCCGCGACGCACCGGCCTCGACGTGCAGCCGCAGCAGCAGCCGATAGAACGGCGTGCCGGACCCGTACAGGCGCGCGGTCGCCCCGATCAGACCCCGCAGCCGCTCGCGGCCGCTGCCATCGCTGCTGGCGGTGACGACGCGCTCGGCATGGCGCCGGACCGCTTCCTTGTAGACCGCCTCGACCAGGCCCTGCTTGGACCCGAAGTGGTGGTACAGCGCGCCCTTGGTGAGTCCGGCGTCACGGGCGATCGTCTCGAACGTCGCGTCGGGACCGGTCTGCGCCAGCCGCTCGATGGCGGCGTCGAGCAGACGCTCCCGAGTCCCTTGCCCTGCGGCAACCCGAGTGGTGGTGACGGTCATGGCCGTCACCATACCTACGCGAAGGTATGCTATGTCAGATGGGGAGCCTGGGAGAGCTCGCGTGAACGTTCCACTGACCACCGCCGACTTCTGCTACCGGGCGCTGACCGTCCACCCGACCCGGCTCGGCATCGTCGACGAACCCGGGTTCCCGGGCTCGCTCGGGCGCCTCACCTACGGCGAGACGATGGCGCGCGCCGCCGGCCTGATCGGCGCGCTGGAGAAGATGGGGATCGGCCACGGCGAGCGCGTCGCGGTGATCTCGCCGAACGCCGCCAAGCTGCTGATCTCCCTGTACGGCGTCACCGGCGGGGGGCGTGTGCTCGTGCCGATCAACTTCCGGCTGACCTCCGAGGAGGCGCAGTACATCGTCGACGACTCCGGGGCGCAGCTGCTTCTGGTGGACCCCGAGCTCGACGAGCGCTTCGCGGACGTCCGGGCGCCGCGGCGGATCGTGCTCGACGGGATCGCCGACGCGGAGCTGTTCGCGCCGGCGAGCGCCGACGACGATTGGCCCGCCGTCGAGGAGGGAGCCCCGGCGACGATCAACTACACGTCCGGCACCACGGCCGCGCCCAAGGGCGTCGTGCTGACCCACCGCAGCCACTGGCTGAACGCCGCCGCCGTCGGCTGGGGGTTCGGCGTGAGCGAGGCGGATCGCTATCTCCACACGCTGCCGATCTTCCACGTCAACGGCTGGGGCCTGCCGCTGGGCTGCGCCGCGCTGGGTGTCCCCCAGGTGATCCAGCGCGACGTCCGCGGTCCCGACATCCTGCGCCGGGTCGACGCCGAGCGCATCACGCTGCTGTGCGGTGCGGCGCCGGTGGCGGCCACGATCGAGCAGGCCGCCCAGGCGCTGCGCGACGCGCATGAGCCCGTTCCCGGTGACGGGACCACGCGCATGGTGTCCGGCGGCGCCCCGACGCCGCCGGCGGTGATCGAGCACTTCGAGCGCACCACCGGCTGGGAGATGCTCCACGCCTACGGCCTGACCGAGACCGGGCCCGTCCTGACCGTCAACCGCGTATCGCCCTCGGAGGGGCTGAGCCCGTCCGAGCGCGCCGAGCGCCTGGCCGCCGCCGGCGCGCCCTTGCTCGGCGTGCGGATGCGCGTCGACGGCGAGGGGGAGATCCTCGCCCGCACCGCCAAGGGCATGACCGGCTACTGGCAGCAACCCGAGCGGACCGGGGCCGCGCTCGCCGACGGCTGGTTCGTCACCGGCGACGGGGGCACGTTCGAGCACGGGACGCTGCGGATCACCGACCGCAAGAAGGACGTCATCGTCAGCGGCGGTGAGAACGTGTCGTCGGTGCAGGTCGAATCCGTCCTGCACGACCACCCTGACGTCGTGGACGCCGCCGTCATCGGCGTCCCCCACGACCGTTGGGGGGAGACGGTCAAGGCGTTCGTCGTCCTGCGCGACGGCGTCGCCCTCGACGAGACGGCGCTCATCGCCCACTGCCGGCAGAGCCTCGCCGGCTTCAAGTGCCCCACGAGCGTCGAGCAGCGCGACGCGCTGCCCCGCACCGCCACCGGAAAGCTCAAGAAGTACCTCCTGCGCCGACCGTACTGGTGAGATCGACGGGCCCTGTGCCGACGGGCTCCGACGACGCAGCTTGAACCCGGGCGCCGCTCCGATCAGAAGAGGCCGAGCTGGCCCTCGATCGGGCCGTCGTCGGCCGCCGGCGGCCCGGGAGCGGGATCGAGGTCGGGAGCGGCCCGGCTGGGCGGCGGGACGGCCCGCGGCGCCTCGTCGGGCTCGACCGGCGGCTCCGGCTCGGCGCGCGGCCCGGGCTGCGGCGGCGCCGG
>JANJUA010000139.1 GCA_024710825.1 Solirubrobacteraceae bacterium | reverse complement strand
GTCGAGCCCGATGCGGCCCGCGAGGTCCGCGCAGAACGCGACCTGCCCGAAGATCGCCTGCGTGCCGGGCTCCCGGCCGAGCACGGCGCCGACCGCGTCGACGCCCGGCGCGACGGCGTCGCGCGGCTCGCCGGTGGCTAGCACGAGCCAGTCGTCGTCGCTGCCGGCCGTCAGCTCGGCGCGGCCCCAGGACCCGAAGAGCGCGACCGCGGCGTCCTCGTCGCGGGGCAGCGGCGCGAGCCGCTCGCGCGCGGCCTCCAGCCCGCGCGCGGTGCGCTCGCGGGCCGCGAGGAGGTGCGGAAAGCCGTCGGCGCTGCGGTTCGCCAGGTCCTCGAGCGGGCTCGACACGCCCGCCAGCATGCACAATCCGCGCGCCGGACGCTGCGCGCGACGCTCCACTGCGCGCCGCGCCTCGGGGGCGGGGCGCCGGCCGCTCAGTCCGGGAGCGGCGCCTCCAGGATCCACGGCACGTCGCGGCAGCGGCGCAGGACCGGCGCCCAGTCCTCCTCGTCGGACCCGCGCAGCGGCTCGTGGCCGCAGTCCTCGTCCAGCGACGAGACGTGCAGGTGGCGCAGGCGGCCGCAGAAGCGGTCGAGCAGACGGTGCGCCTCGTCCATCGACGGGTCGACGGCCGCGGCGTGGGCGACGTCGAAGCAGAAGCCCGCCTCGGGCAGGACGCCGAACAGGGCGGCCAGCTCGTCGGCGGTGCGGCCGTAGCCCTTGCGCGGGTCCATGTTCTCGACCACCAGCGCCGAGCCGAGCGCCGCGTAGCGCGCCGGATCGTCCATCACGTCCGGATGCACGACGATCGCGTCGACCCACGGAGGCAGGCTCGCCAGCCGGGCCACCAGCTCGTCCTCGCCCATGCGCCGGTGCTTGACCGGGGCGTGCACCGATAGGTAGCGGAACGGCAGCGCGGGGGCGTCGGCGAGGAAGGCCTGGAGGCCCGGCAGCTCGCCCTCGGACAGCGCGGCCAGCTCGACCGCGAAGGTCGACGTCTCCATCGCCTCGTCGACCAGCGTCGGCCAGTCGCCGCGGTGCTCGGCCATGTAGCCGGTCGACGCGCCGAGCGGGTGGTGCTGGGCCACGGGGCCACGTTCGAGGAGCTGGAGTCCGACCATCGGGACGGGCAACCCTAGTAGGCCGTGCGGACGCCTCCGCGGCGCTCGGTGCCAAAGGCTGCAACGTCCGTGAAAGCGTCGGCGACGAGGCGCGGCCAGACGCGGCTGGCGCGGTACTGCTCCGCCTTGCGGCGCCCCCTCACGCGCACCCGCTGGTAGGCGCCGGGGTGCCGCGAGACGGTCCGCAGCACGGACAGCAGCTCGTCCGGCTCGGAGACCTCGAGGTAGTCGATCCCGGGCTCCAGACCGTGCGTGGGCGACAGCGTCTCGCTCACCACGAGATGCCCGGCCGCGAGGTGCAGGCAGACGCGGTTCTCGAAGCTCGGGTACGGCTCGTTGTGCAGGTTGATCGCCACGTGCACGTCGGCCAGCAGCGCGTCGAGGTCGGCGCCGTGCAGGCCGAAGGCGACGTGCAGCAGGTCGAGCTCGTGCTTGGGGTGGCGCAGGAACTCCTCGCGGTGCGGCGTCGACCGGCCCACGAACGCCAGCCGCGGGGCGCCGGCGATCGGCGCGGCGGGCGCGTAGAAGCGGTCGGCGACCGGGATCGGCAGCGCCCGCCACACCGGCAGGATCTCGTCGGCGGTCGGCACGATCAGCGGATCGAACGCGACGATCCGGTCGAAGCTCTCGCGGTCGGCCTTCAGCAGGTCGGCGCGGCGGCGGCGCAGGTCGGGGTGGGCCTTGCGGGAATGGGTGGGACCGAATCGCGGGATCGGCTCGGTCAGGAACCCGATCGTGAGCGCGGCCAGCCCGTCGAAGGCGTGCGCCGGGACGATCTCGGGGCGGAAGACGACCACGGCGTGCGGGGCGAAGCGATCGAGGGCCGCGCGCATCGCCTCCGCGTCGGCGCCCTCGCGGAAGTCGACGTACGTCGTGCGCACCCGCGAGGAGCGCTCGTCGAGCGCGCACGCCTCGAAGTACGTCTGCTGGCCGACGAACGCCAGCCGCAGCGGCTCGCCGAAGCGCGGGGTGCGGTGGACTGGCGCCATCGCGGCCGGAGGGTACGCTCCACGACGCCATGGCCGACTGGCAAGAGCGCATCACGCGCGACACCAAGCCCTCGATCCGCGTCGAGCACGACCTCCGCTACGCCGCCGCCGCGCCCGTCGTGCGCGCCGTGCCGACGTGGTGCGACCTGGGCTGCGGCGCGGGCGTCGCGGCCGCCGACGCGCTCGCCGACGCCGACCTGGGTCGCGTGGTGCTCGTCGACGCCGACGCCGACGCGCTCGACCAGGCGGGCCGCGACCTGCGGGCGCGCGAGACCGTCCGCGTCGAGGCGGACCTCGCCACCGAGGAGGGCGTCGCCGCCGTCCGCGGCGCCCTGGGCGACGCGCCCGGCGCCGTCACCTGCTTCGAGGTGATCGAGCACCTCGAGACGTTCGTGCCGCTGCTGGAGGCGCTGGTCGAGCTCGCCGCCGCCGGCTGGACCATCGTGGCCAGCGTCCCCAACGACGCCTTCTGGGCGCTCGAGAACCCCTACCACCACACGATGTGGGGCGAGGGCGCCTTCGAGGAGCTGCGGCGGCTGCTGCCCGCCGACGCCGTCGTCGCGCGCCAGGTGCCGCTCGACGGCTCGCAGCTCGTCGTGGAGGGCGACGACGGCGCGCTCGACGTGCCGCCCGTCGCGCCCCGCGCCGACGCCGTCCCCTCCCACTTCGTCGTCGCGTTCGGACCGCGGGCCGCCGAGCTGACCTCGCGCGCGCTCGCGATCGGCTCCGACCTCGACGGCCGTCGCCGTTGGGAGCGACAGCGCGAGTCGACGCTCGCGGTGCTCGAGGCGGAGCTGGAGGAGCTGCGGGCCTACGTGAAGTGGTCGTCGGACGAGCTGGCGCGGCTCAACGCGCCCGCCGAGATCCGCGACCAGACGCCGGAGACGGTGGCGCGGCGCGAACCTTGAACGTCGCCTTCCTCGTCAACGACCTGCAGCTCTCCGGGGGCGTCGGGGTCGTCGTCGAGCACGCGCGCCAGGTCGGCCGGCACGGCATCGACGCGACGCTGGTGCTCGCGCGCGAGCGCGACGACCCCGACTGGCGCTTCCGCGGGCTCGGGGACGTCGAGGTGCTGTCGCTGGGCGAGGCCCGCACGCGCAGCTGGGACGTGGCGATCGCGACGTGGTGGGAGACGACGAGCGCGCTGCTGGAGCTCGACGCCGCGCGCCGCGCCTACTTCGTCCAGTCGCTCGAAGACCGCTTCTACCGCCCCGACGACCCGCAGCGGCTGGGGGCGGCGCTCACGCACGACCTGCCGCTCCAGGTCATCACGGAGGCGCGCTGGATCGCCGAGACGCTCGAGGAGCTGCGCGATCAGCGGGTGCTGCTCGTCCGCAACGGGATCTCCAAGGACGTGTTCGCCGCGCCGGCCGAGCTGCCGGTGCGCCTGCACGGGCCGCTGCGGATCGTGGTCGAGGGCAACCCGCACGTATGGTTCAAGGGGGTCGGGGAGGCGCTGGCCAGCGTGCGCCAGATGCGCGAGCCGCACCACCTGACCGTCGTCACCGCCGCGCGCGACCTCGACGCCGACGAGATCGTCGGGCCGCTCTCGCACGAGGAGATGGCGGCGCTCTACGCGCGCAGCGACGTCGTGCTGAAGCTCTCCCGCGTCGAGGGGATGTTCGGCCCGCCGCTGGAGGGCATGCACTGCGGGGCGACGTGCGTCGTGACCGCCGTGACGGGCGCCGAGGAGTACGTCGAGCACGGGCGCAACGGGCTCGTGGTCGACTGGGACGACCCGCGCGGCACCTCGCGCGCGCTCGACCTGCTCGCGCGCGACCGCGCGCTGCTTCACTCGCTGCGCCTGGGCGCGCTGGCCACCGCTCGCTCGTGGCCGTCCTGGGAGCAGGCGGGGACGATGATGGCGGCCGCGCTGCGCGAGGTCGCGCGCCGGCCGGCGCCGGACGCCGGGCCCGCGTTCGCGGCGGCGCTGAGCGACGTGCGGGCGGCGATCGAGGCGCAGGCGCTCGTCGTCTCCCAGCGCGACCGGCTGCGCTACCGGGTCGCACCGCTCGAGCGGCTGGACCGGGTCGTCGAGCGTCGGCCGCTGCGCTGGCTGCTCGCGCCGCTGCGCCGGGTCTGGCGGCGGGTGAGGCCGTCATGAGGGACGTCGCGCGCCGGGTGCTGCGCCGGACCGAGCCCGCGCCGCTGCGCGTCGAGGCGCCGCCGGCGCTGCTGGAGGTCGCCCGCGACGGCGTCGTCCCGCTCGTCTCCGGGGAGGACGCGGGCCGGCTGCGCGTCGCCGTCGTCGTGCCGCAGTTCCGCCGCGGCTCCGGCGGGCACTCCACGATCATGCACCTGCTGCGCGGACTCGAGGCGCGCGGGCACACGTGCTCGGTGTGGATCGAGGACACCGACGGCACCCACCGCGACGAGGCGCCGCAGGAGACCGAGCGGATGTTCCGCGAGTGGTTCGGCGCCCTCAACGGCGACGTGCACGCGAGCTTCGCCGCCTGGCGCGGAGCGGACGTCGTGCTCGCCACCGGCTGGCAGACGGTGCACCGGGTGCTGCGCCTCGACGGCGCGCGGGCGCGCGGCTACCTCGTCCAGGACCACGAGCCCGAGTTCTTCGGGACCTCGGCGGAGCGGACGTGGGCGGAGCAGACCTACGGGCTCGGCCTGCCGTGCGCGGCGGCGTCGCCGTGGCTGGCCGACGAGCTGCGCTCGCGCTACGGCGCGCGCGCCTCGTCGTTCGACCTGGGCGTCGACCACGCCGTCTACGCGCCGGCGGACGGCGTCGAACGCCGCGACGACCTCGTCGTCTTCTACGCGCGCGCCGTGACCGCCCGGCGCGCGGTGCCGCTCGGGCTGCTCGCGTTGGGCGAGCTGGTGCGGCGGCGCCCCGAGGTCGAGATCGTGCTCTACGGGGAGGCCCGCCCGATCGCGGCGGCCTTCGAGCACCGCGATGCCGGGGTGCTCGAAGGCGGCGAGCTGGCCCGGCTGTACTCCGAGGCGACGGTCGGCTGCGTGCTGTCGCTGACGAACCCGTCGCTGGTGCCGACGGAGATGCTCGCGTGCGGGCTGCCCGTCGTGGACGTGGCGAGCCGGTCGATGCTGGCGACGTTCGGCGCGGACGGGCCGATCGCCCTGGCCCCGCCGGACCCGCTGGGCCTGGCCGCCGAGCTCGAGCGGCTGCTCGAAGACGCGGGCGAGCGGACGCGCCGCTCGGAGGCCGGGCTCGCGCTGGCCGCGGAGCGCACCTGGCCGCGGGCGGTCGAGCAGCTCGAGGAGGCGCTGCGGGGGTGGCTGTGAGGGACGAGCTGGTCGCGGTGCCCGACGCGCCGGGCGCCCGGGTCTACACGGGCACGGTGCGGGCCGGCCTCGGCGACATCACGCCGGCCGGCCGCGTCCGGCTCGACACGATCGCGGGCTGGCTGCAGGACGTGGCCTACGACGACGTCGACGACGCCGGGCTGCGGGACTCGGGCGTGTGGGTCGTGCGGCGCGGGCGGCTGCTCGTGAGGCGCTTCCCTGCGCTGCGCGAGGAGATGACGCTCCAGACGTTCTGCAGCGGCATCGGGCCCCGCTGGGCGGAGCGGCGGACGGTGCTGCGCGGCGCCGCGGGGGCCGAGGTCGAGTCGGTCGCGCTGTGGGTGCACCTCGATCCGGCGACCGGCGCGCCCGGGCGCCTCGACGCGCGCTACCACGAGATCTACAGCGCCGCCGCGGGCGGGCGCCGAGCGCGCGGGCGCCTGCGCCACGCTGATCCGCCGGAGAGCGCGCCGCGGCTGCCGTGGGTCTTCCGGCGGGCGGACTGCGACCCCGCGCACCACGTCAACAACGCGGCGTATTGGGCGGTGGTCGAGGAGCTCCTCGGAGAGCCCGACGGCGTGGACGCGGAGATCGAGTACCGCGACGCGGCCCAGCCCGGACCGGCGTCGATCGCCCGCGAGGGCGACATGCTGTGGGTGACGAGCGTGGACGGCGCGGTGCTCGCCTCGGTCGCGCTCGGCTGACGGTAGCTTGAGGTGCCATGCCGACGCTCGCCGTCGCCGTCTGCCTCGATCGCCTCTCGCCGGCGTTGCCCGAGGCGCTCGACGCGCTGGGCCGCACGGTCGACGAGCCGATCGTCGCCGCGGCCGGGCTGAGCGCGGCGGAGCTGGTCGCCGTCCGCCAGCTCGCGGGCCGGACGGCGCCGGGGGCGCGGGTCGTCGAGGCCGAGGCGGGCCTCGCGCAGGCGCGCAACGCCGCGCTCGCGGCCTGCGAGGCGGAGGTGCTCGCGTTCCTCGACGACGACGTCGCGGTGCCGCGCGGGTGGCCGGCCGCGCTGCGCGCCGCCTGGGAGGGCGCGCCGGAGGACCGGGCGACGCTCGGCGGGCCGATCGCCCTGCGCTTCGACGGGCCGCGTCCGCGCTGGCTGGCCGACGGGCTGCTGGTCGCGCTGGCGCCGCTGGACTACGGCGGCGACGCGGTCCTGGTGGACCCGGCCACGCGGACGTTCCATGGCGGCAACGTGAGCTTCCTGACGGCGGCGCTGCGGGGCGTGGGCGGCTTCTGGCCGTCGCGGGGCAGCGAGCGCGACTGGTTCTCGGAGGAGCACCACGCGCAGCGGGAGCTGGCGGAGGCGGGCTGGACGGCGGAGTACCGGCCGGAGCTGCGGGTGGAGCGGATCGTGCGGACGGCCGAGCTGCGCCAGCGCGAGGTGGTCGCGCGGCGGGCGCGGTACGGGGGGCGCGCGCAGCTCGTCGGAGGCCGGCGGCGGTCGGCCGGCGACGCGCTGCGGGCCGCGGCGACCGGGGCCGCG